>JBLNAS010000174.1:0-11393 GCA_050259475.1 Methylocystaceae bacterium | reverse complement strand
CCCCGCAAGGCAAACTGCCCGGGGGCTTCAACTTGATCACTGCGCTGATAACCCATCGTTACTAATTGTCTAAGTAGTAACCCTAAATCGATCTCCTGACCACCTTGAAGATTAATCAAGGCTTGCTTATATTGCTGCGGCATCAACAAAGGATGCATCAAGGCACTAGCACTCGCTACCACTAGCGTACTATCGTTTTTATCACTAAGCTGACTTAAGGTGCGCAAACGGTTCTTTCCCGCTGGAGATATAATATCCTGCCCCCGAAAAATGAGGTCTCGGCTGGGAAACACTTGCGATGTTTGTTCTTTGGCTCCTAGAGTCAAGCTCTGCTGTAAATCATAAGCCTTTTCATCACTAGCGGTAATTATAAGTACGGTGCGCTCATGGCCGAGCTGTGCGGCCAGACACCCCAGTGCGCCACCTACCAAGCCAGTTATCATGGCAGCTTGCTTGGGTGAACGCAGATGTTGACTAATTTCCTGCAATAACATATTAGACCTCCCAAAACACCCACGACGAAAAGCGGACGCTCCCCACTTTAAGGGTGGGTGAACCTCCACCTAAGGTATATGTAAACTGTTAATACTATCATTTTAAGCCTGGCCAAGGATCTTAACCCAGGCCAAAAAAGCCATCTTCAGGCCTCGCTAGTTATAAAACGAATTAAAATTACCATAGCCTGCATCACTGATAATCCCGAGCTCACGCGCACAATCGTCACACACCGTGCGTAAGAACACCATACCTTCTCCATCGGTCTCTTCATTACCAACTACCAATTCACAGGTATCACACAGATAGTAGATTTTCACCTGTATGCCCTCCATGATCTTAGTACGTTTTTAATAACCTATTCCCGACTGTAGTTTAGTTGTATGTGTTCATGGCTTTTTCTATACCTGCACTCACCCAGAGCAAGGCGGCTTCCTTGGCTTTAACCAAAGCCGGGTCTATTACCTCCAGCTCTGACCGACTAAAGGGGCTCAAGACATGCTCAATCACTTCGCCGGCACCGGGATGGCTTATACCAACCCGGATGCGGGCAAATTCGGTACCGCCAGTTCGAGCTACAATCGATTGCATGCCCTTATGCCCACCACTGCTACCCTGACTCCTTATCCGTACTCGGCCGAGTGCCAGGTCAAGATCATCATAGATTACTAGTAATTCAGCCAGTGATAACCGGTGTAATTTTAGCAGGGGTGCTACTACTTCACCGGAAAGGTTCATAAAAGTCAGGGGTTTAACCAGCAGCACTTCCTCCCCCAACCATACCGCTTTTTTGACCACTGCTCGCTGCTTGGTTCTTACTGTCCGCGCTTTGGTTTGGTTGATAATCAGGTCAACGGCCATAAAGCCCACGTTATGGCGGGTATCCTTATATTCAGATCCGGGGTTCCCCAACCCTACAATTACTTTCATGCTCCCCTTGCTCCCTGTTAGCCTTCAGTTACTTCCTCCGCCTCCGGTGGCGTCTCGGCCCTACCTGGCGGCATTACTACTAAAATCACGGCATCAGCATCCATCGCTAATTTGACCTGCTCGGGCAGAATCAAATCACCAGCTACCAGCTTATCCCCGAGTTGCAACTCATCTACTTGTAGTATTAGATTAGATGGTAAATTACCGGGTAGGCACTCCACGGTTACCTCGCGCAGCTGATGGGATATCGACCAACCCTTTTTGACAATTTCGCCTTCCCCATGCAGCATGATCGGAACTTCAGCGGTAATAGTATCACCTAGATTAATGGCTTGAAAGTCGATATGCAGCATACGGTTGTCTAGAGGATTGCGCTGAATTTCCTTGAGCAGCACCAAACGGGGGGTTTCTTCACCTTCAATCGTTAATTGAACCAAGGTATTACCGTTACGGCGACCCAATCGCTTCTTGGCTTCATTCTCGGGTAAACTAATAGCCAAACCTTCCTGACCATGTCCATAACAGACGGCAGGAATAAGACCACTGGCCCGCAAGCGGTTCATCTGCCCGCGACTCCCCTGTTGCCTGAGATAGCCATGGATACTAATCATATCGCCCATAAAACAATCGCCTCCTTGCTACAAGGCTACCCACAAAATTACTATCCTAACCGGGCAGTCTGGTGTTAAGGAGGCGTTAGCTACAGAATTTAATCAAATAGTTTGCTAACCGACAAATCTTCATGGATACGTAAGAGGGCTTCCCCAACCATAGGAGCCACTGATAAAAGGACAAGATTATCCAGTTGATCAGCCTGTTTAAGCGGAATGGTATTAGTTACAACGATTTCCTTAATCGGAGCTTCCCGTAATCGGTCATAAGCTGGCCCCGAAAATACCGGATGAGTACAGCAGACATAAACATCTTTAGCTCCCATGTCCATCATTACGTTAGCCGCGGTACAGATCGTACCAGCGGTATCAATGATGTCATCGACAATGATTACCCGTTTACCTTCGACTTCACCGATTACGTTCATGATTTCCATAACATTCGGTTCGGGTCGCCGTTTATCAACGATAGCCAAGGCTGTTCCCAGACGGGCCGCCAGATCACGAGTACGTGTAACTCCACCCACATCCGGTGACAATACTACCGTATTCTCGCCGCCAAAACCCTTGGCCTTGAAGTATTCGGCTATGGTAGGCACCCCTGGCAAATGGTCAACTGGTATATCGAAAAAACCTTGAATCTGCCGAGCATGTAAATCGACAGCTACCACCCGATCTGCACCAGCATGTGAGATAAGATTAGCCACTAGTTTGGCCGTAATCGGGTCGCGGGCGCGATTCTTTCTGTCCTGGCGAGCATAACCATAATAAGGTATGACCGCATTAATCCTCGCCGCTGAAGCCCGGCGAAAAGCATCCATCATGATCAAGAGTTCCATCAGATTCTCGTTCACTGGTGGACAGATGGGTTGTACGACGAACACATCCACCCCCCGGACGCTCTCCTCAATGGCCACATTGATTTCCCCATCGGAAAACCGTGTAACATGAGCTACTCCCATGTTTATGCCTAGATACTCGGCAATTTCATGTGCCAGATCAGGATTGGCGTTGCCGGTAAATAACTTCATTCTCCACCGTGACGAGTTCATAAGCGTTATCCAACCTCCCGCCTAATTATGCTTTTTCATTCTACCAGATTTCTTAGCCCAATCCGAAATTTGTTTTTGTTCCGCTCTTTCTACCGCCAAAGTTCCTGGTGGTACATCACGGGTTATAGTTGATCCCGCACCAGTAGTCGCCCATTCACCAATAGTAACCGGAGCCACCAGATTGGTATTACTGCCGATAAAGGCATCGGGGCCGATAATGGTACGATATTTATTTACTCCATCGTAATTGCAGGTAATGGTGCCGGCTCCAACATTGGCTCGGGGGCCGACTTCAGCATCACCTACATAGCTCAGATGGGGTAGTTTACTGCCCTGCTTGATATGGGAGTTTTTAACCTCGACAAAGTCACCCACTTTGACCTGGTCTTCTAAAACCGTGCCTGGCCGCAGGTAGGCAAAGGGCCCGATTTCGCAAGCCTTTCCCATTTGTGCTTGCCATAACCGCGAACTCAATACCTGACACCCATCACCAATTTGACTATCAGTGATATGGGTAGAAGGCCCAATCTCGCAACCCGTACCAATGCAGGTATTGCCTTCTAGGATAGTAAAGGGGTGAATAATGGTATCGGCCGCTACCTCAACCTGGCTATCAATAAAGGTGGTCGCTGGTGCTAGAATGGTTACTCCCGCCTGCATCAACTCCACCCTTTTACGGTCTTGTAGAACCGCTTCCGCTACGGCTAATTGTACTCGGTCATTTACGCCCATAATTTCTTCTTCGTTCCCGGCCGCTAGAGCCTCCACCCGGCAACCAGAATTTAATAACTTTTCTAAGATGTCAGTGAGATAATATTCACCTTGAGCATTATTCGGCTGTAAGGTCAATAAGGCCTGAAATGCAGGCTTAGCGTTAAACGCATAAACCCCAGTATTAATCTCATTGATTAACTTCTGCTCGGGAGAGGCATCCTTCTCCTCAACCACTCGGTGGAAGGTTCCATCCGCTTGCCGGATAATCCGGCCATAACCCCTGGGGTTAATCACCGGTGCGGTTAAAACCGTAGCCTGATTATCCGCAGCCTGGTGATAAGACAGTAAATTCTTTAGGGTTTCCCCTCGAAGTAGTGGGGTATCGCCTGCTAGGACCAGTACGGTCTCCTGATCACCCACCTGCGACCTGGCTTGTAATAAGGCATGCCCTGTCCCCAACTGTTCAGACTGAACAGCAAACAGGACATCCTGGCCTGCCAGCATGTCCTCTAATTGCTCTTTACCGTAGCCTACCACCACTACAATGTGGTCGACTCCAGCATGGCGACAAGCATCTATAACCTGTTCCACCATAGCGCGTCCAGCTACCCGGTGCATTACCTTGGGCAAGGAGGACTTCATCCGCACTCCCTTGCCAGCAGCTAAGATTACTGCAGTTGTTCCCAATCTATATCACCTCATGATTTGCCCCAGAACTCGTTCCGCCAGTTCCAGGTCTGATTGTTTGTCGACATCGACCCCTACTTCAGCATAAGGACTAACGACACTGATTCCGGTAATCCCCATTACCTTTTTAAAGCGTTTCTCCACCGCTTGAATGTTCAACTGACCACAAAGATACCGCCAGACCAGTCCAATACCCAAAAGCCTCGCCATGGCTAACGGACTCTTACGATTAGCTACCTGTTTTTTCCCCATCTCCACTACCTGATCCACAATGCTCGAACGGATGACAAATAAGTTCCCCCCGGTAAATGTCCCATCTTGGAGTTTGACATAGGTGCGATTTACCCCGGGAAACTTAGCCTCATTCGTCTGTTTACTGGTCACCGGATAATAAAAATCGGCTTCAGTTGCTTCACAACGGCTAACAAAGTCATCTAAAGCTTCAGTAGTAAGAAAAGGTATATCTCCGGCTAGCACCAAAACTTTGGAGGTAGTCTCCTCCTCTTGTAACCGGTGTAACCCGTTGATGAACGAATCAATAGCGTCCTCACCAGGCTCAGCAAACAGAAGCCCGCTATCTTGTTTAAGCACTTCGCGCACTGATGGTGGTGCGCAGACACATACCCGACGCACCCGAGAACTGGCTCGTAGTGCATTCATAATATAGTAAATCATGGGATAATTACCGATGATGATAAGCGCTTCGTTTTCATAAGGAGCAACTTTTTTCAGCTCCCCCGGAGTAACCCCCCCGGCTAAAACCACCGCGTCATATTGCATCACCATTCATCGCCCCCATTATCATCCATTGTCACCTTAATTACCCTATTGTCAGGCTTCGTTGCCATGCCCACGCTGACGCAGGATTTCAAGAAGACTATTCTCTGCATTATCAATATGCTTGGCTGCCAGTTCCTGCGCCAGTGAAATATTACGATCTGCAATCGCCTCCACCAATTCCTTATGTTCTTCCCAGGCTTCTTTCATTCGTCCCGGAGAAGCCAGTGAAGTGGTCCGAAAGCGTTGAATCTGCTCCCGGAGATTGCTGACAATCTGCCAGAGCCGGTCATTACGACTCGCACGGTACAAGGCTTCATGGAATAAGGTATCGGTCTCGACCATGGTATCAAGATCATTTTTCTCGATGCACTCCCACTTCTTGACCAACAAACATTCCAGGTTTTCCAGCTCATCGCCAGTAATCCGCTCACAAGCCAAACCAGCAGCTAACATTTCCAAAGCCCCACGTATTTCAAAAATATCATTAATGTCCTTAAAAGAAATATCAGAAACATAGGCACCTTTACGAGGTATCATAACCACAAAGCCTTCTAGTTCCAGCTTGCGGATGGCTTCCCGTACCGGAGTACGTGAAACCCCTAGTTCATCGGCGAGTTGAATCTCCATCATTCGTTCTCCCGGTTTTAAGATACCGGAAATAATAGCTTCCCGCAAGGTTTCAAATACCACTTCCCGTAGTGGTTTGTAAGTATCTAACTTAACCGGGATCAGTCTTTTTTCCATTAGGCTTCACCTCCATCATTATACCCTGTTGGTTGCCGGTGAAATGAGGTCACCAAGTAGCACTCTTTATACTCATCCCGGAACTGTAGATAAGCCTGTTCTGCTAGTTCTGGGCTGGCAAACAATCCAAAAACTGTAGGGCCGCTGCCTGACATCATCGCCCCTTCGGCTCCCCGTTCTAGTAAACGCTGCCTAACATACTCCACTTGCGGCACTAAGGCAACGGTAATAGGTTCTAACCCATTGTAAAGCAGTTTGGCCACTTGCAGCCAATCCCCGCTCTGCAGACTAGAAATCATAGTGGTAGGTGCTGGGCTATCATCATTACCCCGGCGATCCCACTCCCGATAGATGGCCGCCGTTGCTACCTGAACTGGCGGTTTTACCATAACCAGGTGAGGCCAGCCCGCAACTTCCAGTGGGGTCAAAACTTCACCTCGCCCACCAGCGAGTGCGGTTCCCCCCTGCAAGCAAAAGGGAACATCCGAACCTAGAGTAATCGCTAAATCATGCAATTGGCCTGGGGATAACCGCCCGGCATGCAATTGGTTTAGTCCTTGCAAAACCGCTGCCGCATCAGCACTCCCCCCTGCTAATCCTGCTCCTAAAGGAATCATCTTTTCAATTAGCAGGTTTAGACCCCCTGAGCTCTGGATTAACTCTAGGTAACGTGCTGCCGCCTGAAAAGCGAGATTACTATCGTCGTCAGCCAACTGGGGATTAGTAGTATGTAAATTGATGCCCGGTTCCCCGGTAAGCTCGAGGTGAACAATATCAGCCAGGCTGACTTGGTGCATAATAGTCATCAATTCATGATAACCATCTTCCCTCAAGCCCAGTACCGCCAACAGTAAATTGATTTTAGCCGGGGCAAACAGCTTAATGGCAGCTTGAGTAGTCACTTGTGTGCTTGCCCTCCTGTTGATTACTAGTTAGCGCTCATTATACCATAATCAAAAAAAAACAGGCACCTCACCCGGCACCTGCATCACTCGGTTTTTACTCCCTGGTAACCAGTTGGCCTTTAAACTCACCAGCTAAATCCCATAGCTTGCATCGCACTTGCATTCCAGGATGGTTATTCTCCTTACTCACCAGGCAGAAAGGAGGATAAATTACCCCCCACCAATTATGTCCTTGACCTTGGCCAATAGTAACCGTCAGGGCTGTATAGTTGCCCGGGGAGAAAATGATGCCCCCATTGGTCCGCCAGCCGAAATTACTTTCACCAAGTGCCACTTGCACCGGGTAGGCGTAGCCCTGCTGTCTAACTTCCTGGCTGGCCATTTGCTCGACGTCAACCAAATGGCTGGTTAAATAAGCTACCGCTTGCTCCCGGTCAGCTGTCGCCTTTATTCCAGGAGTCAACTGCTGCAACACAGCATCCCGCACCTGCAATTTAAGCCTTTGGTCATCTGGCCGATCCGAATTGGCAATGAAATGCACCCTCACTGCTTGATGTAGTCTAGCTTCCATATACCAATTCCAGCCATAGAAAGCACTAAGACCCAAAAATATAATAAGTCCGGGGATAAAACCATACTGACGTATTTTGCTCACCGCTCTTGATCTCCCTTCCCTGTCTACTCCGGATTATTGCACCGGCGGGAAGTAGTTATACCTGTGAGCTTTCGCCAAATTATTCTACTTTCATCTCTTCAACATATAGTCCCCGCTCTTTAACCTTATCCCAATCACAAACTAGCACCCGGGCATCACTGCCCGTAGGTAGAGTACGCACTTCCTGACGAATCAGTCCCTCATCTACCATGCGAGATAAGCTCGTGGCTACCAGCCGCTGATCCTCCTTGTAGAAAGTAGCACATTTCTCCACGGTACGGGCAAAGGAGGGCCATAAGCCACTCTTCTCCGCGAAACGAATACTAGATAATACGCGTTTCTTCATTTCGTCATCATTAATACTGTCCAGGGAGGGACATATTTCTTCGGTCCAGGTAGCCGAAGCCTTGAGCTGACCGCTTACCGTACCTGCCACCCCGATAATCCCTACCTCTTTGCTGCTATAGTTAACCAAACGGGCAACCACACTACTGAAATGGCCATCACCCGAAACCAGAATATAGACATCAATATCCTCATGCTCAAGTAGGGTACGATAAATATGATCCAACATGATGAAGTCAGTAAAGTCTTTATGATCATTCATGGTCGCACAATCAATTATATCCACCGACGTGGAACGAAGTTTGTTTCTTTCTGGTTGCATTTCCGCTTTGGAAAAATCACCAAAGGCCTGACTTTGAATTATTTTATAGTTCTTTCTAATTCTGGCTAATAATTCTTTGACATCAGGCAACTGTCCATATTTGTTATAAAGCGCCCAAAATAGACTTTCATAATCTATAAATACCGCGGTTTTTTTCTGGACTTCCATTCTTTTCTCCTTTCCCCGCCCCTTAATCTATAATATAAGCGTACGGGTTCCCCAGTTCGTTTCTACTATTGTCATAGCTATATTACCATTATTCTATTCTTTACTGCCGATAATATATCCCTCCTTCTCGGGTTACTACTCCCAGCCCCTGCAGGCGTCGCAGATGTACCATCAAGCTGGTCTTTTCCCCAAAACGGTATATTTCATAGGGTTCGCGACGTTTCCCATAAATTAAGTGGCGGTCAGCCAATTGGTCTAAATCCTGGGGCTGCCTAAGAACCGCCAGCAGTTCTTCCTCCCGCTGGTATATACCCTGCAAATAGTTATTAAGCTGCAAAGTTATGTCATTCTTAATGACTCCCTTATGACTACTGATTATCATACGGGGATTTAACTCATTGATCTTTTTGATCGAAGCAATAAACTGGTCGACATCACTAACCACATTGCCATACCAGGGTCCAAAACCGGATAAGTCAATATCACCGGCAAACAGTATATGTTCCTCGGGAAAGTAAAAACCAGAATGCCCAGCCGTGTGGCCGGGAAGATGCATAACCTGCACCCGGGTATGCCCTAAATCAAAGACTTGTCCATCAGTAAATTCGGCATCTACCCGGTAATCATCTTTGATGCCAAATCCCTTGATAAAAAGGTTACCTAATTCTTCTTGCCCAAAAACATTAAAGCCATAAAGGGTTTTAAACCCTTCCTGCGAGCGGATACCGGGAGCATCAAGATAATGGGCCCAGATCTCGGCCTCGGGAAAGGCATCATGGTTTAAAATGTGATCTTCATGAAAATGGGTGGTTAGCAGCAGATCGACTCGTTTCCCGGCCAAAGCCTGTAGCAAATGTGGACCACTAGAACTATCGATCAACACCTTGCGATCATCATCGACATATAGACAATGGCAATACGGTATAACCGCTTGGTTCGGATCCGGTAGAAAAAATATGCGATCGGTAATGGGTTGCAGCATCTATTTACACACCTTTTTTTTCGTCAAAATCATTTAGCCGGGTAGTGTTATTTACTGACCCCTAGCTCTTATCATTATTCAATATTAATTACCTTCTGGATAGTGATTTCTTGCACTAACTTAGTCATTTCCTGTTGCCGCTGCTTAGTGGCCGCTTGGTCACACTGCCAATACTGACCATCGAAGTAAACTACATCACCTTCACGCACACCACTATCCATTAACCCACGGCTGACTTTTAAGAGCTGGCGATCTTCCTGCTCTAAAAACACTAGTTCACCTTCTATACGGTCAACGATTAAATACTTCATTATGGCAGCTCCCCTTTTCCCTCCGGAAAACACCGTGAACAGAGTCGATACCCGGCGGCCATAGCCTCATCAAGGCTGGTAAAGCTAATCCGGTTACTTGCATTCGGCAAATGGTCAGCCTCCGACCGATGCACCACCTGACTTTTCTTATTACCTATCAATAGAAGGGATACCTTAGCTGGTGCTGGTTTTTCATTATATACTTGCACCTTTTGACCATCACTTACTAAGCGGATGCTACCGTCCTGATCAGTTCTCCGTATTTGAGTCCCGAATTCCTGTAGTCGGGATAAAGTCCTTAAGCCGGGGTGACCATAGTCGTTACCCTTCCCCACACTGATTAACGCCAGCACCGGCGTAGCCTGAGCCAATAAGGCGGCACTGGTTGAACCATTGGAGCCATGATGAGCCACTTTAAGTACCGTTACTGGTTTGATTAACCGCTGGGCTAAGAGATCGTCTTCCGCTTGCCTAGTCATATCCCCAGTAAATAAAAAGGAAGTCTGGGCAAATTCCACCCGTAAAACCAGGCTGCTGTCATTGAGTTCCTCATAACCAGCTTTAACCGGTCCCAGAACCGTTACTTTGACGGCATTATCCCAGTCCAAGCTATCCCCCGCTTGGGCACGCCCAATCTGAGACTTATTCTGCTTTAACCCCAGCCATAGTTGTTCATAAGCGCGGGTAGTGGTGGATATCGCGGGCAGATAGGTCACTTTAACTGGCAGAGCTGCCAGGATAGTACTTAAGCCCCCGATATGATCCTCATGGACATGCGATACCAGAAGAACGTCCAAGGTCTTTACCCCGAGCTGGTTTAAAGTTGCTAAGGTATCGGTCGCTTGTTCACCCGGGCCACCATCCACCAGCATATACTTACCGGATGGTGACTTTAATAAGAAACAATCACCCTGACCCACATCCAACATCCAGATGGTTAGCTGTCCAGTATTAATTGATACTGGTGCTGATGGGCGTTCTGGCAGCGCAGGAACTGAAGTCGATACCGATTGACAACCAGCTAGCCAAAGCAGCAGCAAACCCATTATCATCTGCAGCCATCGGCGCCGCCAATGCATAATCATCATCCTAACCTTGTAGTACCCTGCTTACATATTACTATGTTTGTGCACTGCTCGGGGACAAAATTAAGCCCCCGGGATGGCCCGAGGGCTTAAGGTTATTGACTTAAAGTTCACCTTATCCGAGAGCATCCTCCGGTACATCCACTGGGCTGGTATCGGCAATTTCAAACATCCGTTTGATCGATAGAATATTAGGCACCTCGTTTAGCACGTAATACCTAGCCGAGGCGATCTTGCCTTTATAGAAATTAGCATCATGATGACTATCTCCGACCTCTTGGAGTTTCTTGGCCGCAACCATAGCCTGATCGAGACTAATCATACCACAATAAATCATCGAGGTGGCATGCAGAATACGCGTGGAGTATAACGGCAATAAAGTGATCTTACCGTCTCCCAAATATTTCTGTAGTAACCCCAGGATACCTTGGTAAGCCTGCCAACATTCCTTATAGACCTTAAACTCACTAGCTAATTCTTCAAACTCTTGATTGGTCTCGATAAAGCTAGCAATCTCACCAAGCCAATTCATAAAAGGCTTACCCTTACCCATGGTAAATTTGCGTCCGACTAGGTCAAGGGACTGAATGTAATTGGTGCCCTCCCA
>JBLNAS010000173.1:0-5123 GCA_050259475.1 Methylocystaceae bacterium | reverse complement strand
GGTGTGTGTTGCCCGCCATCCCCGTTGCCCTAATTGTGTGCTACTCGATTTATGTCCAACTGGTCAGAATGTGGAGTAAGTGAAGGAGAGCCTTCACTAGAAACGGATTACATAATAATATGCCTTTATACTGGGGGCTTGGGCATTACGGTTAGCATAAGCATGTCATAGGTGGGGCGGTCTACTACCCCACTCGGTTTACAACCATTAAGAAACTGAAAGTAGGATATGGCCAGCTGGGTCATGGTCCCATAGCGCCCATCGGCTAGTTCCCCATACAAACCGATTTCTTTCAATCTCCGTTGCACATATACCACGTCCTGCCCGTGCATACCCCGGCGCAAGTTTCTTCCCCTAAGTGTGGGATAGGGTTGCTTGCTATTTATTATAATTACCGGAGTGCCTTCCGGCACCAGGGGAAATAACTCTTCGACCTGGCGATTGTGCATGCGTATGCAGCCATGAGAGGCATTAGCTCCGATCGACCAGGGCTTATTAGTACCGTGGATACCGAAGATACCCCAGGGAACATTTAGACCCATCCAACGACTACCAAACCCGGTTCCCCAATTACAGTCTTTATTAACTACCTTAAAGTCACCGATGGGGGTCGGGGTTTTTCTAGTTCCTACCGCAACATGATAGCTTTTTTCTAAGTTTTCATTTATATATAAACTCAATATACGAGTAGCGGTATCGACCATGATATAGCGCGAGGTAACTGGGGGAGTTGCTGATGGCTGGAATGGTAAAGGGGTAGTGGACGTCATGAAGACTGGAGCATTGGCACCTGGCAGCCAGGCTTGAGCTACCGGCCAAAAGCACACCGTGATTACGAGGGCGATTAAAAATTTGGCTAACGCATAGCTGCGCATAGATATCCCTCCAGGAAATGTTGCTTAACATGTATTATGTCCGCCCAGGGTTAGTTACACTCGGACCGTTCTTCCCCCGCATTGCATATATTGCCATGTAGAATATATGATGGGAGGGTTAGGGAACGAAGGAATTAATTGCCAATGGTGATTTTGAACTCTGGTTTACCCCAGCCTGGCCCCTATATTGGGAAGTAAGCAACATTGCTGGTGCTTGTGGCATTTCCTACTCGGGGTGCTGGTCGGTAAAACTCAGCCCCTGCCGTGGTTCAACCTTGATGCAGACCGTAGCGGTAAAAACCGATATGTCCTATCAATTATCCTATTGCTTAAAATGTCTGGATGATGAGGCTTTAGCGATAGCGAGAGTAGAATGGCTAGATAGTGACGGTGATTGTCTGGAATTAGCTGCCGAACAGATTAACGAGTTAGGGGTTAAAAATGATGCTAACTGGCAGTCAACTCGCCTAGTCTTAGCCCCCATTCCTAAATGCCGATGGGCGCGCATCAGCTTTTCGGCCCGTGGGGGGCAGGTTTTACTTGACCAAGTAAGTTTTATCTCTATCTAGTATCTCTACTATTGCTATATTCTTATGCCCGGAAAAAGTACCAGCAAATTTGTCAGCCGTTGATTGCACTTGCGGGCTTAACTTCAGTTTGTTAAAATAATATCTATTCATGAGCAGAATATGGGCGATGATGAGGACGAGTAACCTGAATTTGGCCCTGCAGCGAGTCCGGAAATGGTGGAAGCCGGATGGGTACAGTAGGTGAACATCACCTCAGAGCTGCGGATCGAAAACCAAGTGAGATTTTGGCTTCAGGTTGATTTCAACCCCAACTGAAGCTAAGTCGAACCATCCAGGGATCTTGCTATTTTATCTCCAGCTGGCATAGTGGAGAGTTTTAGAGCAAATCGATTCTTGGATGAAAGTAGGCTCCGCCGGGTGGCTTCGTTAACAGCTTACTGAGTGGCTCGGAAATGATTGCGAGCTAATAGGGTGGTACCGCGGAATGTTAGGCCTTTCGTCCCTTTGTGGAGGAAAGGCCTTTTTATTATGAGTTAGAGGTGAGAAAAATGGCTAAAAAGGGTAAGTATGATGAAACTTTAAATCTGCCCCGCACTGAGTTTTCCATGCGGGCTAACCTGCCAATTCGGGAACCAGAGTTTTTGCAGTTCTGGCAGGATATTGATATTTATCGGCTGGTGGAAGAACAGAATGCAGCGGGGCCGCGATTTGAACTACACGATGGCCCACCATATGCCAATGGGCATATTCATTTGGGTCATACCTTAAACAAGGTCCTAAAAGACATAATTATTAAATCTCACACCCAGCAGGGTTATAGTTCTCCTTATGTGCCCGGATGGGATACCCATGGCTTACCGATTGAACAGCAGGCGATCAAAAATCTGGGGCTCGATCGGCATCGTACCGATGTTGTACAGTTTAGGCAACATTGTCGGGAATATGCTCTGAAATTTGTCGATATCCAAAGAGAAGAGTTCAAACGACTGGGAGTCCGAGGGGATTGGGATCATCCCTATGTTACTCTTGACCCTGAGTTTGAAGCGGTGCAACTCGGTGTTTTTGGCGAGATGGCTAAAAAGGGTTACATCTATAAGGGGTTAAAGCCGGTTTACTGGTGTGCCGATTGTGAGACGGCCTTGGCCGAAGCGGAGGTAGAGTATGCCGATAAAACTTCGCCTTCGATTTATGTAGCTTTCCCGGTGGTCGACGCTCTTGGTAAGTTTGCCGAAAAGGATACCTCGATCATCATTTGGACCACGACCCCCTGGACTCTGCCAGCCAATACTGGTATCGCCTTGAATGCAGCTTATGAATATGTTTTAGTCGAGGTAAACGGAAAAAGATATATCATAGCTAAAGAATTGTTAACCCGGGTGGCTGAGGAACTTGGTTTTGACCAGTATGAGATCATACAAACCTTCTTGGGTAAGGAATTAGAAAGGATAGTCTGTTTCCATCCTTTCCTGGATCGGCAATCACTTGTAATACTGGGAGATCATGTAACCCTGGAAGCTGGTACCGGATGTGTACACACGGCACCAGGACATGGTGAAGATGATTTTTGGGTTGGTCGACAATATGATCTTCCAATAATCGTGCCGATTAATGACCAGGGGGTGTTCACGGCTGAGGCCGGTCCCTTTGCCGGGAAGTTTTGTGTAGATGCCAATGAAGATATTATTAAACTGCTGAAAGAAACCGGGTATTTACTCAAAACCACCCGTATTCAACATCAATATCCGCACTGCTGGCGTTGTAAAAAACCGATTTTATTTCGGGCTACGGAGCAGTGGTTCGCTTCCATTGATGGTTTTCGTACCCCAGCCCTGGAGGCCATTGATCAGGTTAGATGGATTCCGGGTTGGGGACGTGATCGCATCTATAATATGGTGCGTGATCGAGGTGACTGGTGTATATCGCGCCAACGCACCTGGGGGGTACCGATCCCTATTTTCTATTGTGGGGCTTGTGAAGAAACGGTTATTAATGACACGACCATCAGCTATCTTCAGTCTTTGTACAAGGCACATGGTTCTGATGTCTGGTTTGCTAGAGCGGCCAAAGATTTGTTACCCGAAGGCTTCAAGTGCCCGCACTGCGGAGCCAGT
This sequence comes from Methylocystaceae bacterium, assembly GCA_050259475.1. Lineage (GTDB taxonomy): Bacteria > Bacillota > Syntrophomonadia > Syntrophomonadales > JBLNAA01 > JBLNAA01. The sequence goes on along the minus strand of JBLNAS010000173.1, from coordinate 1,607 downwards.
GAATTTAAGAAGGAAACGGACATTATGGATGTCTGGTTCGATTCGGGCAGCAGTCATTTAGCGGTACTTACCACCCGGCCGCAATTGAGCTGGCCAGCTGATATGTATTTGGAGGGCAGTGACCAGCATCGGGGCTGGTTTAATTCCTCGTTATCTACCTCAGTTGCGGTTACCGGTAAAGCACCCTATCGCCAGGTCTTGACTCATGGCTTTGTGGTTGATGAAGATGGACGCAAAATGTCTAAATCACTGGGTAATGTGGTCGACCCGCTTAAAATGATTGAGGAGATGGGTGCCGATATCTTAAGACTGTGGGTTAGCTCGGCTGATTATCGCAATGATGTGGCTGCCTCACCGGGTATCATGAAGCAGGTGGCAGAGGCTTACCGTAAAATTAGAAACACTAGCCGTTTCCTGATGAGTAACCTTTATGATTTTGATCAGACAATTAACCAGGTGGCTTATGAAAAGTTATCTGATATTGACCGTTGGGCTTTAGCAAGGCTTGGACGCTTGATTAATCGGGTGGAGCAGGCTTACCAGGATTATGAATTCCATGTGGTATATCATGCGATAAATAGCTTCTGTACGGTCGATATGAGCGCAGTCTACTTGGATATCGTCAAGGACACGCTGTATTGTTCCTTGCCAGATAGTCAGGAGCGGCGAGCAGTACAAACCGTGCTAACCGAAATAATTCATGCCCTAGTGCGGCTGCTGTCACCAGTGCTAGCTTTTACCAGCGAGGAAATTTGGCAAAATCTCAAGAACGATCGCGACCCGGTTAGTGTGCAATTAGCAGGGTGGCCGACGGTAGAACCTCACTGGTTGGATGATAACTTGGAAGCTAAATGGGACAAGATTTTAAAGGTGAGGGAAGTGGCTTCGAAAGCATTAGAAACGGCGAGGCAGAATAAAGTTATCGGTCATTCGTTAGCGGCGCAGGTTACTATCTATGCTGATGAAGAACAATTAGCCTTACTGAAGTCGGTAACCAACCTCGAGGATATACTCATTGTCTCTTCGGTGAAATTGGAGCCGATTACCGCAGTCGATGAGATGGCGATTAGCTTGTCCGAGGTAACCGGAGTGGCCTGCCGGGCTGAAGCAGCACCGGGGGACAAATGTGAACGCTGCTGGAAATACAGCCCTTCGGTAGGTGGAACAAGTGAACATCCTACCGTATGCGGACGTTGTGCCCAGGTAGTATAAATTGAAACTAGGGGAGGGAGCAATAATGTCAGAGGAAGGAAATCGTCTGGTCATCACGGTTGTTGGCATGGATCGGGTAGGAGTTATTGCGGCTTTAACCGCTATTTTAGCGGAACAGACCGTCAATATATTAGATATTTCCCAGACTATACTCCAGGGTTTTTTCACCATGGTGATGGTGGTGGACGCTGTAAGTAGCAGGGTTAGCCTGGCGGAACTGCGGGAGATTATGGTGGCTAAAGGGTTAGAGCTTGGAATGACTGTGACGGTCCAGCACGAGGATGTATTCAAGTTTATGCATAGGATATAAGACGAGACAATCCGTTCACTCCATGGCTGCGGTTATGGAAACATCTCTTGCTTTGCTCGCCGGTCCGGGGGTGCGGTGCATATTT
>JBLNAS010000172.1:0-6163 GCA_050259475.1 Methylocystaceae bacterium | reverse complement strand
GGCTATCCTTAACCGGGAGGCAGAACCCCTGCTGGAAATTATTGACCGCTGTTGCTCGATTAAAGCTAAGATCGTGGCTCAAGATGAGAAGGAGCATGGAGAACGAGCGCTTTTGAATCTGGGGCACACCTTTGGACACGCTTTTGAAACTTTGAGCGCCTATACTTATAATCATGGTGAGGCAGTGGCAGTCGGAATGATCTATGCTTCTCGATTAGCTTATAACCAAGGATTACTACAACTGAATGATTGTCTGCGTATTGAGACCTTAGTTGCTGAATATGGTCTCCCGACCCAGGTGGCGGGCATTAACCTTGATGAGGTAGTAGCAGCCATGCACCGGGATAAAAAAAGTCGTCACGGGCAGCTTCAGCTAGTTCTGCCTACCGCCATTGGTGCTGCGGTATTAACCAATGCGGTCACGGATGAGGAGATAAGCCAGGTGCTCGATAACTGACCCGATGCCAGATCTTGCGGATTGTCAGAGTGACAATAAATACCACAGCTTTTTTACTTGTCAAATAGCTTGACCATATGCTAAGGTTTTATCTAATCACATAATTATCGAAAGACGATGACGGAGAAAAGTACGTCAAACCCAGCTTTCCAGGGAGAAGGTGTCATAGACTGAGAGCACCTTTAAAGTATGAATGGCCGAAGTTCCCTCCTGAGTTGCCAGCTGAAGTGGTCGGTATGACCATGAGTAGGTTAGGACGGCACTTCCCACGTTAGCGGGAAGGGGGTATCGGATTTAGTTCCCGTACTCTGGGAAAGAGGTTCTGTCGATTAGGCAGAACAAATTGGGTGGTAACGCGGTAAGCTAAAGCTTTTCGTCCCATAAGGGAGGAAAGGCTTTTTTATTTTCCCCCGTTCTCCCCATCCCGTACCCCAAAAAAGAGTGGAATCATTAGGATTCAATTAGGGTGGTACCACGGAAGTCCGGAGCTTTCGTCCCTGTCTAGGGATGACTCCGGGCTATTTTTTTAAGGATAAAAAAGGAGGGGCCAACCAATGGTAGTAGTTATGAACATCGATTCAACTCCTGACCAGGTGCAAGCTATTAGTGATAAGTTGCAACTACTGGGTTTTAACTGTCAAATGATTCGTGGGGTTAAACGAATAGTCATCGGAGCCGTCGGGGAAGGCAAAAATGAGGCCATGGCGGCATTGCAGCAGATGCCGGGGGTGGAAAAGATTGTCCACATCATGAAACCCTACAAGCTGGTGAGCCGCGAAGCCCGGGATACCGATACTATTGTGCGGGTTAAGAATTGCGCTATTGGCGGCGGGGAATTGACGGTAATAGCAGGGCCTTGTGCCGTGGAGAGCCAGGAGCAGCTTTTAACGGCAGCTCATCAAGTAAAAGCCGCCGGGGCACAGATGCTGCGTGGTGGTGCCTTCAAGCCGCGTACCTCTCCCTATAGCTTTCAGGGGCTAGAAGAGGAAGGCTTAAGAATACTGCAGGCCGCTAGCCAGGAAACAAGATTGCCGGTGATAACTGAAGTTATTGATCAAAGAAGCTTAGATATGGCGGTCAGGTATGTTGATGTCCTGCAGGTGGGAGCACGTAATATGCAGAATTTCCAGCTTCTGCGGGCAGTGGGCCAGACCAGCATGCCGGTTGTATTGAAGCGGGGTATGTCAGCCACCATCGAGGAATGGTTAATGGCAGCCGAGTATATAATGTCCGAAGGTAATGAAAGAGTTATCTTGTGTGAACGGGGTATCCGTACCTTTGAGACGGCTACCCGTAATACCCTGGATCTAAGTGCCGTACCGCTGATTAAGCGGCTCAGCCATTTACCAGTGTTAGTTGATCCCAGTCATGCTACCGGTGACCGAAATTTGGTTATGCCGATGTCACTAGCTGCTGCCGCCTCCGGTGCTGATGGGATTATCGTCGAAATGCATCCAGAGCCGAATCGAGCACTCTCTGATGGGCCGCAGTCCTTATATCCTGAGCAGTTAAATGATTTAGTCCAACGGGTTAAAGCGGTAAGAGTGGTAGTGGGGGGAATGGATAAGCAGAAGGGCAGGGAGAGTTATGCTTAACCGGTTAGCCTATCTCGGCCCAGTGGGCAGCTATTGTGCCGAAGCGGCCAACAGCTTACCTGCATCTGAATTGGTGCCAGCACCATCCATAACGGCTGTATTCCAGTTAGTTGCTCAGGGAGAAGCTGAAGCTGGAGTTGTGCCGGTGGAAAACTCCTGGGAGGGTGCAGTGCACCAGACCATGGATATGCTCGCGGCCAGTGATAGTTTATCTATTGCCGGGGAGATTGTCTTGCCCATACATCACCTGCTCCTGGCTCGGCCAGGAAGAAAGCCTGAACAATTGACCAAAATCTTATCACATCCCCAAGCCCTGGCGCAGTGTGATGGTTTCTTATCGCGGGCATGTAATGGAGCAACGCGAGTGGAAGTAGCCAGTACCGCCGATGGTGCTGCCCAAGTAGCAGCTTCTGATAATCTCTGGGGTGCAGTGGGTAGTGCGGCAGCGGCTAAGAAGTATAATTTGGAGGTCATTGCGACTGACATTTGTGATATGCCGAATAACGAAACTAGGTTTCTTATAATTAGTCATACTGATAATCCGGTAGTTGCTATGGGCAAAACTTCACTGGTGGTGCAGGCGGTGGATCGCCCGGGCGCGCTGTACCAACTATTGCATGAATTCTACACCCGTGATATCAGTTTGACCCGTATTGAATCTCGCCCCGCTCGTACCAGGCTAGGGGAGTACCGTTTCTTTATTGATTGCCTGGGTTCGCGGCTGGATAAACCGGTTGGGGAAGCAATTAAAGCGTTGGAAAATGCCTCAGTATTTCTTCGCGTCTTAGGCTCCTATCCGGCAGCAAAACCTGAATAAAATGCGGCTGCCAGCCCGAGGATAAGGGACAGGGTACTCTTGACAAACCATGATAATCTGGGTATACTACTCTTTGCGACACAATATTTGGGCGGATGGCGAAGAGGCTAACGCTTCGGTCTGCAAAACCGACATTCACCGGTTCAAATCCGGTTCCGCCCTCCATAAGAAACTTAAGCCCCTCCGGGAACGGAGGGGTTTTGCTGTTTTTGATTGCCATAATATTTTTTTGGTCGACTGGGCCATAATAAGCTAATGGTTGTAGAAAAAGGGGAGGGTCAATTAAGGAGGAAACGCATGAATCCGTTGACCCCAGATGATGTAATAGCACTTATGGATGAGCCGCAGGGAATTTGTATTTCGATGTATATGTCAACCCATCGGGCGGGTATCGAAAGCAGTCAGGGAAGAATAAAGTTAAAAAACTTGCTTAAGATTGCCCATGAGCAGTTGCGAGCAAAAGGGATAAGGAATCCCGAGATAGAAACCATGTTACAACCGGTGCAGGAGTTATTGCGCGATACGGTGTTTTGGGAATATCAGAGTACGGGCTTGGCATTATTCCTGGGCCCGGATTTGTTTAGGTATTATCACCTGCCATTAGATTTGGAGGAACTGGTGGTGGTAAATGATCGGTTTCATCTTAAACCAGTATTGCCGATATTAAGCGGTGGGGGAAAATTCTATATTTTGGCCTTGAGTCGGCATCAAATCAGGGTGTTGCAATGCACTCGCGACAGTGTTAACGAACTAGAGGTACCTGGAGTCCCCCAAAGCCTAGCCCAGGCCATGCAGTACGATGATCCAGAAAGGCAGCTGCAGTTCCATACCCAGACCCCGGACAGAAATACTGGTGAACGGGCAGCGCTGTTTCATGGTCATGGGGTTGGGGTTGATGATGAGAAGATTAATCTCCTGAGATATTTCCACCTGGTAGACGGCGGACTCCGTGATTTGCTTCATGATGGAAGAGCTCCTGTGGTACTGGCGGGAGTGGAATATCTTTTTCCCTTATACCGAGAAGCCAATACCTACGCTTTTCTGCTGGAGGAAGGAATTCCTGGCAATGCTGACAAACAGAGCCCGAAAGAACTGCATAAGCAGGCTTGGCCACTAGTTGAAGCAGTTTTTCAGCAAAAACAAAAAGAAGCACTGGAGCATTATCAACCATTAGCGGGACTAGGAAGAACCTCACATGATGTAAGACAATTAGTTGCTGCGGCTTGTAATGGGCAGGTTGAAACGCTATTTGTTGCTGATAAAGGCCAACAATGGGGTACCTATGATTATGATAATAACGCCATTGACCTGCATCCTGAACCTGAGCCAGGAGATGAGGACCTACTGGATTTAACGGCGATAAAGACTTTGATCAATGGGGGAACGGTTTATGTAGTTGATCATAAAGATGTTCCCGAGGGAGCACTATTAGCCGGGATGTTAAGATACTAACGCCCTTTTGTAACGATTAAAGCCTCTCCGGTAGCGGAGAGGCTTTAATGATTCTCGGGGCGCATAACCCACCACGATGAACTATTGTTTTGCCCTTCTTGGCCGTTGTTGTCATGATAAGGTAGGTAAATTAAGCTTGATAATGTAGCTGAAATTAAAGGAAAATGGAGAAGTGGTAAGGGCTCTTCTTGTTAGTACAGCATGGATAGAATTACTTAATTGGGAATCTGAATTACTTTGCCAATTAGCAATCATGAACCTGCAACTGCAGCTATGAAGGTTATGAGCCGATTCTATAATTAATGGAGTGATCATTATGGAACCCTGGGAACAACAGGCCCTGGCATCGATTCAGGAGCGGGAAAACCTAATACTAGGCGAATACGCATGTAAGACTGCTTTAGCCGAGCGGTTACGTCCTGAGCTGGTGCCGGATGAATTAAACATTCGCCCTGCATTTTTTCATGATACGGACCGCATCATCCACTCACGAGCTTATGCTCGTTATATTGATAAAACCCAAGTCTTTTTCCTCTTTGATAATGATCATATCACCCACCGGGTACTGCATGTGCAATTGGTGGCCAAAATATCGCGAACCATTGGTCGGCTACTCCGGTTGAACGAGGACTTGATTGAAGCCATTGCCTTAGGACATGACCTTGGGCACGCGCCTTTTGGTCATGATGGCGAGAATTACTTAAATGAATTATGCCAGGGTCAAGGTGTGGGTTTGTTTTGCCACAATGCCCAGAGTGTTCGCTTCCTCATGGAGTTGGAGAACGAAGGCCAGGGACTAAACCTAACTTTGCAGGTGCTAGATGGGGTGCTGTGTCATAATGGTGAGTTTATTGAAGAAGTATATGAGCCAGCAGGGAGTAAAAGCTGGGAGGAACTTCTGGAGCAGTATAGCCGTTGCTGGCGAGAGCCAGGATACAATAGAACTCTGGTGCCGGGAACGCTTGAGGGCTGTGTGGTTCGAATTGCTGATGTTATAGCTTACATTGGACGAGATATTGAAGATGCCATAACGGTGGGCTTAATTCGGCGTGACCAAGTGCCCACTGAGATTACTAAACTACTCGGGTATACCAATCGGGAAATCATTAATACCCTGGTACGTGATCTGGTTGCCAACAGTCTCGGACATAATTATCTTAAATTTTCACCACCGATACTGCAGGCCTTGTTGGCATTAAAGGATTTTAATTATCACCAGATTTACTTTAATCCCCGTATTCGCACCCAGGATTATAAAATTAAAGGTATGTTTGAACTGTTATTTACTGGGTATCTGCGTGAAGCAAAGGAGCAATGCCCGCGTTCGATAGCATTTGCTGACCATATGGTAGCAAGTCAGGGGCGAGGCACGGCGCCAGCGCGTATGGTAGCTGATTTTATTGCCGGGATGACGGACAAGTATTTTTTAGAGCAGTTTCGTCAGTATTTTATGCCTGAGCAATTTGGTCACTTAATAAGCGAATAGAAGGGGACAGTCCCCGTAAGAATAATGTCGATCACGCTGCTGAGGGGTGAACGTATGCTGAGTAATAGAGAACGGGCACTGGGTGCCTTATATGGGGTGCTGGTGGGGGATGCCCTAGGTTTGCCGGTACAGTTTTTGAGTCAGACCGAGATCATCAAGCATCCAGTTACTGGAATGCGCGGTTACGGCACTTTTAATTTGCCACCCGGTAGTTGGTCAGATGATGGTAGCCTTACTCTTTGCCTGGCAGCCAGCCTGACCGAAGTTGATGGTTATGACCCGGCTGATGTGGGGCGCCGGTTTATTAAGTGGTACGATCAAGGCTACCTGACCCCCTTTGGCTATGCCTATGATAT
>JBLNAS010000171.1:0-3021 GCA_050259475.1 Methylocystaceae bacterium | reverse complement strand
AAATCACCGCCAGCCAGGGTGGGTACATCTTTACTATCTGCCAGAGTAGCAGTGCCAGTACTGGAGGTGTTTACATACATTGTCCTATCACCAAGAATAATTATATTTTTGAGATCAGCTTTAAAATCACCCTTAGCTTTTCCTGAGTATTTGGCTTTGGCTAACATGGTATAAGCTTTGGCCTTATCTCCAGTAAAGCCAGCTGGTATCGCAATTGCAGCTGCAGCAGCTGGTGCCACCACTTTAGCAGGGGCTGCAGGCTTTACGGCAGGCTTAACAGGTGCCTTTTTAACGGGGGTAACTACCTTCTTGGTTACTGGTTTTTTGGTAGTGGTCGCAGTAGCCGCTAAACAGGTGGTCGTGAAGGCAAATAACATAATCAGACTAAGTACCATAATAAACAACCGATTCTTTGTCACTAATACTCCTCCTCTCAAGTTCCAGGATCAGATACAATAAACAGCAAGGCTATTAAGCAGCCTTCACCTCCTTGATAAATTGTATGAACTATCCTGGCATGGCATAATAGTAACATCACTAGAAATAAATGTAAATACACCCGGAATATTTCTGTCGTATAGGGGTTGACAACACGGATGAATGATGAATATTATATGAATTTAGCAATAATTCTGGCGGATTTTGCTGGTGTCCATGATGAGGTTCCCATAGGAGCATTGGTAGTCAAAGATGATGAGATTATCGCCTGGGGATGGAATGAAAAAGAAAAGGGACAGGATGTTACTCGCCATGCCGAGGTGCTAGCCTTGCAGCGGGCGGCTCGCTATGTAGGATACTGGCGTCTAACCGACTGTACACTATATACCACCCTTGAGCCTTGTCCTATGTGTGCGGGAGCTGCCGTGTTATCACGGCTTAAGCGAGTTGTGTATGGCGCTGCTGATCCTAAAATGGGTTGTGCCGGCAGTATCCATAACTTATTAAGGGAGAGCCGTTTTAACCATCAGATTGAGGTGACTACTGGAGTGCGGGAGCTGGAGTGTGGGCGTTTACTGAGCAATTTTTTCGTCGCCAAACGGCAGGCCAAGAGCGCTAACCAGCACGGATAAAAAATGAGTAGACTACCGGCTGTGGTTGCCCAGCCAGGTGGCTAAAATCCAGGCAAAATCTGGTGGTAAGCACTCTCCTCATTGACAGCAAGTGCCGATTTTACTACAATATATAAGCACGACTAGCGGAGAGATGGCTGAGTCCGGTTTAAGGCGCACGACTCGAAATCGTGTGACCCAGTGATGGGTCCGTGGGTTCGAATCCCACTCTCTCCGCCATTAATTTAATCTTAGGGATATAACTATCGGGTGTGTTTAAAGATTTAGGGTCTTGAACGCACCCGATATTTCTTTTTAGGTCTCCTTATGATAAAGTACGCTGCTCGTTGTTATGGAAGGCTTTTTGTGTATAATGCCCAGACAATTGAAAAGCCTATTACTTAATAGATTTCAAAGTCTGGGGGAAAACATGAAGAAAGAGAACCAGGGATTATCCGCATGGCAGCTTACAATGATGGCGTTAGGTACTGTAATAGGAGGTTCCTTTTTCCTTGGCTCATCGGTGGCAATTCATGCGGCCGGTCCCTCCATTTTGGTAGCTTATATTCTGGGGGGAGTTCTGGTTTATTTTATTCTTTTTGCATTATCTGAGATGACGGTAGCCAATCCAGATGCCGGATCTTTTCGCACATTTGCCGCCCAAGCGTTTGGCCCAGGTATCGGGTTTATCGTGGGGTGGGTGTATTGGACCGGGATGGTTCTGGCTATGTCCAGTGAAGCCACTGCCGCATCCATTTTAATTCGTCAATGGATACCCAATATACCTATATCTTATCTGGGAGGCCTAATCATTATTGGGGTTACGGGACTTAATCTTTTGGGGGCAGACAAGCTAAGCAAGCTGGAGAGCAGTCTCGCGGCGGTAAAAGTACTGGCCATCATTTCTTTTATTGTTCTGGCAGTATTGTTAATTGTAGGACTAATTCCAGGGACCCCGGTGGTCGGCCTGGGAGAGTTGGCCAGGGAACCTTTGTTTCCGACAGGACTTAAAGGTATCGCAGGAAGTATGCTTATAGTTATATTTGCCTACGCAGGTTTTGAAATAATCGGATTAGCCGCTTCGGAAACAGCCAATCCGGGTCAAACCGTGCCTAAAGCCATCAAATATACGGTTATATGTCTGATTGGATTTTATATACTTTCTGTGGCGGCAATTCTTCCATTGATTACGACAGCTGCACTTAGCGAGAAAGTAAGCCCCATGGTCGCCGCACTTAATAAATACGGACTTGGATGGGCTGGTACCGCAATTAACCTAATACTTGTCACAGCAATTCTTTCTACGATGCTGGCGGCTATGTTTGGCCTTGGAAGAATGATACGCTCGCTGGCGATGGAAAAGCATGCTCCTAAATGGCTAAATGACAGGACCGATGTTCCTTACCGCGGAATACTCTTTTCAGGTGGGACTATGCTTTTGGGATTAGGTATCGGTCTAATGCTTCCCCAAGTCTATTTGTTTCTGGTAAGTTCAGGCGGTTTTGCCATACTATTCACCTACGCAGCGATTATGGCGACTCATCTGCGTCTCCGTAAGACTAATGGATGCCCACCGAAAGGACAGTGCCAAATTCCGGGATATCCATACACATCTTGGATTGGACTGATAAGTTTAGTGATTGCTATGGCCAGCATGCCGTTTATATCTGGCCAGACCTTTGGGCTTTTGGCAGGGATCATAATAGTAGTATTATTTTCATTAATTTACTGGGTTACGAAATCATTAGGCTTACTTCGAGAGCATAATGCGGCCAATACAATTTTAGTGAACCGAAGATTTAACAATTTAGTCTCCATGGAGTGCTCAAAAGAGATAGCTGAGGCTATTACCGATAAAAACAAAAAGCAAAATGAATAATTAACGTCATAACTTGAGAAATATCGGCTTCTGTTATTTAAAAGCAGAAGCTTTTTTTATTTTTACGACCCTTACCATGGGTACCACAGGCAA
>JBLNAS010000170.1:0-4698 GCA_050259475.1 Methylocystaceae bacterium | reverse complement strand
GATTACTCACCGGTGCTGTAAATAAAATATTCGCACCTAAAACCAAAATTCCTCCGCGCAAACGTAAAATTAAGCCTCTATCATTATACTAGCTCCTGATTTGCCCGTCACCCTGAACTACATACTTGGTAGTAGTCATTTCTTTAAGACCCATAGGTCCCCTGGCATGTAGCTTTTGGGTACTAATACCAATTTCTGCTCCCAAGCCAAACTGGAAGCCGTCGGTAAATCGTGTCGACGCATTAACCATGACACAGGCAGCGTCAATCTCACGCGTAAATTTTCGGCTATTATGATAATTGTTAGTAACAATCACTTCGGTATGACCACTTCCAAATTGGTGGATATGATTAATCGCCTCTTCAATACTGGCTACCACTTTTATGGCCAAGATCAACTGTAGGAATTCGGTAGCATAATCCTCATCAGTAGCTGGAATAATGCACTCGTTGAATTTACGTGTTTCCTCACAGCCTCGTATTTCTACCTTAGCCTCCTGCAAACGGCTGATCATTATCGGTAAAAACTCATCCCTTACTGATTGATGTACCAACAGAGTCTCGGCGGCATTACAGACCGATGGTCGCTGTACTTTCGAGTTAAACACGATTTCGGTGGCCATCTGAAGGTTGGCCTCCTTATCAACATAAACATGACAATTGCCTACCCCGGTTTCAATCACCGGTACCGTAGCCTTCTCCACTACCGAACGGATAAGCCCCGCACCACCCCGGGGAATTAAAACATCAATTAATCCATTTAGTCGCATCATCTGGGTTGCGGCTTCCCGGTCGGTACTTGCTACCAGTTGAATGGCACCAGCTGGTATCCCCGCATTAACCGCTGCTAAGGCAATAATTTTAACCATAGCACGATTAGAATTAATCGCTTCAGAACCTCCGCGTAAGAGAATAGCATTGCCGGTCTTGATACCGATCCCTGCTGCATCAACCGTTACATTCGGTCGGGCCTCATATATCATCCCTACCACACCCAGTGGCACCCTGATTTGGCTTATTTCCAGCCCATTGGGGCGCCGACTGGCAGCCACAACCTCACCCAGCGGGTCAGGTAAAGCCTCTAATGCTTCCAAACCTATTGCCATTTCTTCGATCCGATGCTCCGTTAACAATAACCGATCCAGCATGGGCTGAGCCATGCCTTTTTGTCGTGCTGCTTCCATATCTAACTGGTTAGCTATTAATATGACTTCAGTTTGATGCCGCAGGGCATTCGCCATAGCAATTAGTGCTTGGTTACGGGTAGTTGACGAAGAGGTAGCTAAAACCCGCGCTGCTTGCCTAGCTAGTAGCCCCTGTTCCCTGACCATACTGGCAATGTCTTCCAATTGATGCTCACCCCTTTACTGTATGCTTAGCAGAGCCAAATTGTTGCGATGAATAACCTCATCATAATCCTTACTGCCGAGAATCTTCTTAATATCAACCGACCGATGCCCCGCGATTTGCGCAATTTCCTGACTGGAATAGTTGACGATACCACGAGCTAATTCACCATTCTGGGCGGCAATAATGCTAACAACCGTGCCACGATCAAAGGAGCCCTCAATTCTAACTATACCCGAGGGCAATAGGCTCTTACCCTTGATTCTTATTGCCTCGGCGGCACCGTCGTCCACGACAATATTGCCCTGAGGATGGGAGCCGAAAGCTAACCAGCGGTCACGAGCATGCATCTTCTCGTCACGGGGAATAAAGACTGTCCCCAGCTCTTCGCCATTTATTATGCGCCGAATATTACCCTCCTCACCCCGGGCGATGACCATCGGAATACCGCTGTTCATAGCTATACGCGCGGCTTGTAGTTTAGTATACATACCGCCGCTAGAAACACTACTACCCCGAGTACGTGAATTGGCTTCAATCTTAGCGTCGATTTCAGTAACCTGGCTAATAATCGCGGCTTCAGCATGGAGGCGAGGGTCATGATCATAAAGTCCATCAATATCAGTAAGAATGATCAACAAATCAGCGCTGACGATGGAAGTCACCAGGGCAGATAACGTATCATTATCACCAAAACGAATTTCCTCAACCGCTACCGTATCATTTTCATTAATTATCGGAATAGCACCCAATTCGAGCAGAGCCGTTAATGCATTCCTGGCATTAAGATAGCGTACTCTTTCGGCAAAATCATCGCGGGTTAAGAGAACCTGAGCTACCACCTGGGAATATTCGCTGAAGAACTTCTCATACAACTGCATAAGTGCCCCTTGCCCGATAGCGGCTAGAGCCTGTTTGACCGGAATTGTCGGTGGCATTTCCTTCATTTTTAACCGCCCCAGGCCAGCCGCCATTGCCCCCGAAGACACCAAAATAACCTCACAACCCTGGTTATGTAGGTCAGCTAGTTCCCGGGCCAGCTTTTCTAAGCGACTTAAGTTAATCTTTCCCCCCGGGTAGGTTATAGAACTACTACCTACCTTGACCACTAAGCGCTTGACCTGGCTAAGCCTTTGCCGATACTCCCCGGCCATAGTTATTCCCTCTCCCTCTAATCCTGGTATTCAAACTCAAATCCACCAATGACAACGGTGTCCCCCGCTTTGATCCCCATTTCGCGCAATTGGTTCTCTAACCCCTGATTATTTAAAATCTGGAAGAAACGGGGTAGCGCATCCTCATTGCTTAGATCAGTCATGGCGGCTAACTTATCAACTTTTTCACCCTTGACCTCATATACGCCATCTACGACCTCAACCATTAATGGTTCCTCATCCTTGAGTCGGTGTACTACTCGTTCCTCAGGTGGGGGTTCCGGTAGTGGCACTATTTTCACTAAATGAAAAACCTCGCGCATTAGGGTATCTAACCCTTCGCCGGTAACCGCGGATATTGGATATATCTGGAATTCACTAAAAGCCTCCCGTAGGCGACTTAAATTGTCCTCGGCTCCAGGTAGGTCCAATTTGTTGGCAGCCAATACCGCAGGTCTTATCGCTAGGTCTTCTCGATGCATTGCCAATTCACGTTTTAAGATTTCAAAATCGGTTACGACATCCCGCCCATCAATTTGGGCACAATCCAGTACATAGATCAGTACCCGGGTCCGTTCTATATGGCGAAGAAATCGGTGTCCAAGGCCAGCCCCTTCATGTGCTCCTTCGATAATCCCAGGTATATCAGCAATTACAAAACTTTCTTCTGGCCCTAAACCAACTACCCCCAGGTTCGGAACCAAGGTAGTAAAGGGATAATCAGCAATTTTAGGACGGGCTGCCGATACTCTTGATATCAAGGTCGACTTGCCAGCATTGGGATAGCCAACTAGTCCGACATCAGCCAGCAATTTAAGCTCTAAAACCACCCAGCCCTCTTCTCCGGGCTCACCCTTTTCAGCAAAGGCAGGTGCTTTGAGTTTGTTGGAGCGGAAACGAACATTGCCCCGACCGCCCCTTCCACCCTTAGCGGCTACGTATACCTCCCCCGGAACCGAAAGATCAGCTAATACTTCCTGAGTTTCTACATCACGTACCAATGTTCCCACGGGAACCTTAAGTAGCAGATCTTCAGCGCTGGCACCGGTCTTCCTTGACCCCTCACCGTTGCTTCCCCGCTCTGCCTTGTAATGACTCTGATAGCGAAAATCCATTAAGGTGGTTAGCTGGGGATCAGCCACCATTATTACACTAGCCCCGTGACCACCGTCACCGCCAGCTGGTCCCCCTTTGGGCACATACTTTTCGCGGCGAAAAGCCATACTGCCATTACCGCCATCTCCACCCTTAACATAGACTTTGGTGTAATCAACAAACAACTATTTTCACTCCCTGGTAATCACAGTATGCACGCTCACATTACTGTTAGTTTCAAAAACTGTTAGCAGGAAACTATTGCCCGTCACCGGTTCAATTTTTACCTGGATAACCAAATCATCATCCGGTGCTCGCCATCCCTGACTCATAATAAGCTTTTCTATCTGGGCCCCTAAACATGCAAGTACCCATTCATCATTAATTACTGGCACCACAAATTCGAGAATTATGCCCTGCAAACGCCAGTGCAGGTACAACTGATATAAAACCAAAGCTAGAGCCGCAGGTTGCATACTTAGCAGCTCACGTTCACGACCTGAATCGGCATTAATAATGTTTATGTAAGCTTGCGCTCGCTCGGGCATACCCAATTCCAAATAACCGGAAACCACCTGGAAATGATTGAGATAATCATGACGAACCTGGCGCACCAGTTCGATTACCTCAGCAGAACTACGCTCCGACATATTGGAAGCCTCCCCTGAATTAAAAACAACCCCTGGACATCATCCAGGGGTCATTGCTAGCTGTATCGCTTACTCAGTCATCGCTGTTTCCTGAACCGGAATGATGCTGACCTGTTTCTTGCCGTTGGATCTGGGCTGATACTTGACGTTGCCATCAATTCTAGCATAAAGCGTATCATCACTACCAATGCCAACATTCATGCCGGGATGAATTTTCGTTCCGCGTTGGCGAACTAAAATCGTACCGGCAGAAACTGCCTGGCCATCATAGCGTTTGATACCTAGGCGCTTTGATTCACTGTCACGACCATTTCTGGAACTACCAACACCCTTTTTATGGGCAAATAACTGTAAGTCCATTTTAAACATCTTAGGTTACACCTCCTTGTAGTCGACCTTTACAAAATCGGGATAGGCTTCACATATTGCCTCTATCCCCAGTTGCATACTTCG
>JBLNAS010000169.1:0-6187 GCA_050259475.1 Methylocystaceae bacterium | reverse complement strand
TGTGATGATCGGTCAACATCTGCGGCTAAAAAGTAACTGGGTACAAGCAGTAATCCGCACTCCTCGTTATGCTAAGGAAGAAGCTAAAATTCGGGATAAAGCACGTGATCTGCTTTCCCGTCTTGGTTTGATCAAACATGCATATGAGGCTGCGGGTTCCCTTCCCTACGGTGCCCAACGGCGATTAGAGATTGCCCGAGCTTTGGCCACCGAACCCAAGTTTTTGCTACTGGATGAACCAGCAGCAGGTATGAATCCTAATGAAGGTCAGGAATTGATGGATTTTATTAAATTGGTACGTACCGATTTTGATTTAACCATCCTCCTGATTGAACACGATATGAAAGTAGTAATGGGCACTTGTGAACGTATCTATGTGCTGGATTATGGTACCATTATAGCCCATGGCACCCCGCAGGAAATCCAAAGCAATGAGCGGGTTATCCAGGCATATCTGGGGGTGGACTGATTAATGCTCAGTGTAAGAAATTTGCATGTCCATTATGGTGGTATCCATGCCCTGCAGGGCATTAACCTGGAGGTGCCAGAAGGCAAGATTGTCTCGCTGGTAGGTGCTAATGGTGCGGGAAAGAGTACGACCCTGCGTGCTATTACTCGCCTGGTTAAGGCCAGTGATGGCGATATCATTTTTGAAGGTAAATCCCTCCTGAAAATGACCACGCAAAACGTAGTCTTATCGGGTATCACTATGGTGCCGGAGGGAAGAAGGGTGTTCCCCAATCTAACCGTGCAAGAGAATCTAACCCTGGGAGCTTATGCCCGTACTGATAAGGATGGGATCATTAAAGACCGAGATTGGGTGTTTAGCCTTTTCCCTCGTTTGAGAGAACGTGAATTCCAGCCCGCTGGCACTTTGTCCGGTGGTGAACAGCAGATGCTGGCCGTGGGTAGAGCACTGATGTCAAAACCTCGTCTATTAATGATGGACGAACCTTCGTTAGGGTTAGCCCCGTTAGTCATTAAAACCATTTTTGAGATTATTAAAAGCATCCATGCTGAAGGAATGACCATCCTGTTAATCGAACAGAACGCCAAGGCGGCGTTACAGTTGTCCGATTATGCTTATGTGCTTGAGACTGGCAAAATCGTACTCGAAGGTACTGGTGCTGAGCTGATAACTAACCCCGAGGTTAAAAAGGCCTATCTTGGCGGTGAAATGTAACAACCTTATTGCATAGTTAACTAAAAGTGAGAAAAAGGGGTCAGACCCCTTTTTCTCACTTTTTTGTTTGCCCATCACTGCTAGGGAGGTGGCATATTTTAATACATATTAATAAGTTTTTTTGGTTTTGTATTCATTAAACAAAATGCAGGGATATAAAACCGACTATCGAATTATAAAAAGGTAAAAGAGCCCATATAATGGATGGGCAAAGATATCAAGAGAAATATGGAGGGATTACAAGTGAGGATGAAAAAGGGTCTGGCTCTAATGGTGCTAGCAGTTTTCATGTTAACCATGGTGGCTGGTTGCGGCAGCAAGGCTGCTAATAAGGATGCTGCGGCTCCCGAAGTCATAAAAATCGGGGTTTTTGAACCGATGACCGGGGAAAAAGCTGCTGGTGGTGAGCAAACAGTTGAAGGTATCAAGCTGGCTAATGAGCTGTATGCTGATGTCTTAGGGAAAAAGGTAGAAGTCGTCTATACCGATAATAAGAGTGACAAAGCTGAAGCTAAGAATGCCGTCACCCGGCTGATTCAAAGCGATAAAGTAGTAGCTATTATCGGCTCTTATGGTAGTGCCCTATCGATGGCGGCTGGTGATACCGTCAAGCAGGCTAAGGTTCCGGCTGTCGGTTGTTCCCCGACTAACCCACTGGTTACCCAGGGTAATGAATATTATTTCCGGGTTTGTTTTATCGACCCCTTCCAGGGTACTGTCATGGCTAAATATGCAGTTAATGAGAAAAAGGCCAAGACCGCTGCTATCATTCGCAATGCATCGGATGATTATTCAGTAGGTCTTTGTAAATACTTCCAAGATGCATTTGTTAAGCTAAGTGGAAATCCGAATGCGATCTTAACCACCCTGGATTACCAGAACGGTAGCCAGGATTTTACCGCTCAGTTAACCACTATCAAGCAGAAAAACCCGGATATAATCTTTGCTCCGGGCAATTACGGTGATGGAGCACTCATGATCAAACAGGCTCGTGGTATGGACATCAAGCAGCCGTTCCTCGGTGGCGATACCTGGGAAGCTCCTGAGTTCATCCAGATCGGTGGTGCAGCGGTAGAGGGTGTAGCTTTCTCCACCCACTACAGCAAGGATGCGGCAGCTGTTACCGATATGTCTAAGACCTTTGTGGAAAAGTATAAGGCCAAATATAATAAAGAACCTAATGCCTTTGCTGCCCTCGGCTTTGATGCCTATATGGTTATCCTCGATGCCATTAAGCGGGCTGACAGTGCTGATAGCGTCAAAGTTCGTGATGCTCTAGCTACTACCAAGGATTTCCAGGGAGCCACGGGTATCATTACTTTGGATGCCAACCGCGATGCTAGCAAGAGTGCGGTTATACTCGAAGTTAATGGTGGTGCGTTTAAGTATCTGACTACTGTTAACCCCTAGTTTGCGCCAACACTAATCGCATGGCCTTCCCTCCTGCCTTCAGGCTGGGGGGGAAGGTCTTTTGTCGCTGTTGAAGAGGAGGATACATATGACATCCACCATGTTCATGCAAAACCTGGCCAATGCCATTTCAGTGGGTAGTCTCTATGCCCTAATTGCTATCGGCTATACCATGGTCTATGGCATACTGCGGTTAATTAACTTTGCCCATGGTGATATTTTTATGGTCGCCGCTTATGCGGCCTTTTATGGTATTTTAATGTTTACCCTACCGTGGTGGGCGGCATTTATTTTTGCCATCGCTATCACTGCGGTAATCGGCGTTATGGTAGAAAAACTAGCCTATCGGCCTTTGCGTAGTTCGCCGCGGATTTCAATTCTAATATCCGCCATCGGGGTTTCGTTTTTGTTAGAAAATCTCGGTTTGGTCATTTTCGGTGGCCGCCCCAAATCCTTCTATGTTCCCCCAGTTTTTGCTGATTTCTTTACTATCAAAGGGGTAGCGATTCAATCGCTGACCGTTTACATTCCTATCGTTACGGCGGTAGCATTAATTTTGCTGCTTTATTTAGTCAACCGTACCAAAACCGGGATGGCGATGCGAGCCTGCTCCCGAGACTTTGATACGGCTCGGTTAATGGCCATCAATGTCAACCGGATTGTATCAATTACCTTCTTAGTGGGATCGGCTCTAGCGGCAATTGGGGGCATCATGTGGTCAATGAAATACCCGCAAATCAATCCGTTAATGGGCATCTTTCCCGGCTTAAAATGCTTTATTGCTGCAGTCTTAGGCGGTATCGGCAATATCACCGGTGCAGTGGTGGGTGGCTTTATCATCGGTATTCTCGAGATTATGTTAGTCGCCTTCTTCCCGGCTCTATCCGGTTACCGTGACGCTTTCGCCTTTGTCATTCTCATCCTAATCCTGCTCTTAAAGCCAACCGGTATTATGGGTGAGACCATAGCGGAGAAGGTGTGATATGAAGCCAATAACAAAGTTTTTATTAAACCTGCTACTACTAATAACCGTTGGTATCGTACTTTACTGGAGCAATAATAACCTTGACCCCTTTCAGCTCACTATCTTGACCTTGTGTGGCATTAATGTCGTGCTGGTATTATCTATGAACCTGATAAATGGATTTACCGGACAGTTTGCGCTGGGACATGCCGGGTTTATGGCGATAGGAGCCTACGTCATGGCGATACTCACCATGACACCTGCCGCTAAGGAGATGAACTGGTTTGCGGTACCGATTTGGGCTCCGCTGCACAACCTGCAGGTACCATTTTTGGTCGCTCTAATTCTAGCTGGCTTAGTGGCGGCATTATTTGGTTATCTGGTGGGATTGCCGGTACTGCGCTTGCGGGGAGATTATCTGGCGATAGCCACTCTGGGCTTTGCCGAAGTAATCCGGATCGTAATCATCAATTTAAAGCCATTGACTAATGGAGCACTAGGCCTAAAATCGATACCAACGGTAAATCATGTTTACTTTTGGGTCTGGGGAGCAGCGATCGTTACTATTTACTTTATGATGCGACTAATTAACTCCAGCTATGGTCTGGCTCTGAAATCAATTACCGAGGATGAAATAGCCGCCCAGGCGATGGGGGTTAACCTTTACTACCATAAGCAGCTATCATTTACCCTGTCAGCCTTTTTTGCTGGAGTGGGAGGAGCATTGCTCGGTAACTTCCTGGGCACCGTCGATCCCTCCATGTTTACCTTTATGGTCACCTTTAATATCCTGCTAATTGTCGTTTTGGGAGGGTTGGGCAGCATTACAGGTTCGGTGGTCGGCGCCATCGTTATCACGATTTTTATGGAATGGCTGCGTATCGTGGAATACCCCATGAACTTTGGTCTGCTACAACTGCCAGGCATTCCCGGTATGAGAATGGTTATCTTTTCCTTCCTTCTGGTATTAGTAATTATCTTCTGGCAACAAGGGCTACTGGGGAAGCGCGAATTGTCATGGGAAACGCTAACCAACCGGTTCGGGCGTGGAAGAAAGTCAGATCATCAGCCGGAAGCGGTCAAGGAGGTGGAGTAAGATGAATAACATTTTTCAAGCTAATGATTTAGTTATGCAGTTTGGCGGCTTGACGGCAGTCAACCACTTCCAAATGGAGATTAACTCTCAGGAAATTGTCGGCTTAATCGGTCCGAATGGCGCCGGTAAGACTACGGTGTTCAATATGATTACCGGGGTTTATAATCCCACTAGTGGACAGGTTATCTTTGAGGGAAAAGATATAACCGGTCAAAGACCGGATCAGATAGCTTATCGTGGTATCGCCCGTACCTTCCAGAACATACGCCTAATGAGTAACCTGAGTGTGCTGGAGAATGTGGAAATCGGAGAGCACCTGCGCCTGCGAAGTAACTGGCTGAGTGCGGTACTGCGTCTGCCCGCCTATCGTCGTGAAGAACAAGAGATCAAGGAGCGGGCGCATAGTCTGCTGCAGCAGGTGGGGCTGGATAAATATGCTCGAGAAAAGGCGGGCTCACTCCCTTATGGGGCTCAGCGCCGTTTAGAAATCGTGCGCGCTCTGGCTACCAACCCGCATCTTTTACTCCTGGATGAACCCGCGGCGGGGATGAATCCGAATGAAGGTCTGGAGTTAATGGAATTTATTCGAGAAGTTCAGCAGCGGTTTAAACTCACCATTCTTTTGATTGAACACGATATGCGGGTGGTAATGGGGGTCTGTGAACGGATCTATGTGCTGGATTATGGCATCGTAATCGCTGAAGGCAACCCGGAGCAAATTCAAAGCAACCCCCGAGTTATAGAAGCCTATCTGGGGGTGGATGAGTAATGCTAAAAATAAATAACTTACAGGTTCACTATGGTGGGATTCACGCCCTGCAGGGGATTAACCTGGAGGTGCCAGAGGGCAAGATCGTCTCCCTGGTCGGGGCCAATGGAGCCGGTAAGAGCACGACTTTGCGCGCCATTTGCTCACTGGTTAAGCCAACAGCGGGGGAAATCACTTTTGAAGGTCGATCTATTATCGGGACGCCTACCGAAAGAATCGTTACCTCCGGTATTACTATGGTACCAGAGGGCCGGCGGGTATTTCCTAACTTGACGGTTTATGAGAACTTAGCCTTGGGGGCCTATGCGCGTAAGGATAACGACGGGATTGCCCGCGATCTAGAAAGAGGTTTCGACCTATTTCCTCGCCTTCGTGAAAGAGAAAAGCAGCTAGCTGGCACCTTATCTGGCGGAGAGCAGCAGATGTTGGCCTTGGCGAGAGCATTGATGTCCCGCCCCCGGTTATTGATGATGGACGAACCATCCTTGGGTCTCGCCCCCCTGGTGGTCAAATCCATCTTTGCGATCATCAAACAAATCCATGGGGAAGGTACCACTATTTTGCTGATCGAACAAAATGCGCGGGCGGCTCTGCAGTTATCCGATTATGCTTATGTATTGGAAACCGGTAAAATCGTGCTCGAAGGCACTGGCAGCGAATTAATCAACAATGATCAAGTAAAAAAGGCCTATCTCGGCGAGGCCCATTAAACCAATAAAAGAGGACAAGCAGGCTTAGCACCTTTTTCTCTTTTGGCTAATGCCA
>JBLNAS010000168.1:0-3038 GCA_050259475.1 Methylocystaceae bacterium | reverse complement strand
TGCTGCGCCTAAGGAAGCTAAAGGAGACACTGCCTTTGCTGAGGCGATAGCCCGACAAGGACATGTAATTATGGCGGCTAAATTCGCCTTTGAAAAAAGCGAAAATGGAGAAATGCTCCAGGTCTTTGAGCCTCCCTTAATGCAATTTATGGAAGGGGCAGCTGGGCTAGGTTTCGTCAATACCCCTTCCGAAGATGATCAGGTTATCCGCCGTATTAGTGCCGTGGATGTTAACACCTTCGAATTTCCGGTACCTTGTTTCAATTTAGCCGTTGCCCTGGAGGCTGCAGGCAAGGAACAAACTGATATCAAAGCCGCTCCAGGACAAATAATCGCCGGCGGCAAAACCATTCCGGTCGATACTATGAATCGCGCCTTGATCAATTACTGGGGACCTACAGCAACAATTCCAACCTTCAGTTACGTTGATGTTCTGGATGGCACCATTCCTCCAGAATTTTTTAAGGGTAAAGCAGTTTTAATCGGAGCCACCACCCAAGAGGAACATGATAATTTTCCCACCCCATTTACAACCAGCAATATGGTTAAGTCTGGTTCTCGGGAGACACCCGGGGTGGAGATTCATGCCTCCGCGGTGCAGACTTATCTCCAGCATGCCTGGTTTCGCGAGACTCCCACGTGGGTTGATTTCTTGCTGTTGCTAGTATTGGTCTTGCTTACCGCTTGGGGAGTTAAAGGACGAGGCCCCTGGTTGGGACTGGGGGTTACGTTGCTCGCTCTTGCCATCACGGCAACCCTTGGGTATTTGTCTTGGTCAGCACACTGGTGGCTAAATATTGCTGCCCCATTGACTGCTATCATGTTTACCTATGTAGTTATAACTGCTACTGATTTCCTACAGGCTGAAATGGCTCGTCGCAAGACCAAAGCCATGTTCTCCCGCTATGTTTCTCCTGATGTAGTAGAGGAGCTAATTAATAATCCTGATCTGCTAGCTTTGGGAGGTCGCAAGCAGGTTTTAACCATTATGTTTGCTGATATCCGCGGCTTTACCGCATTTAGTGAAAATAAAGATCCAGTTGATGTCATAGCACGGCTTAATGAATACCTGACTGCGATGACAAACCTTATCTTTAAAAATGGCGGTACCCTCGATAAATATCTCGGAGATGGCTTGATGGCCTTTTTTGGTGCCCCGGTATTTTACGAAGACCATATGCAGCGGGCGATCAAAACCGCTATTGAAATCCAGGAAGAAGTCGGCAAGCTTAACGTACTGTGGGCTGAAAAGGGAGGGGTACCCCTATTGGTAGCCTGTGGTATAAATACTGGCCCCGCCGTGGTCGGCAATGTTGGTAGTCCGGATCGTATGGACTACACCTTGATCGGTGAGGATGTTAATCTGGCTTCACGCGTTGAAGCTCTGAGTAAATTATTCCAAACCCTAATTACGATTTCTGACCGCACTTATGAATCTCTACCCGAAGGTGACCCCTTCAAAGATCGCTTGCAACGGGCAGGTGAAGAGCTGGTCAAGGGCTTTACTAAACCTATCGGGGTTTATACCATCAAGGATATGGACCTTCACTTTGAAAAATCTAAGGATAAGGGTTTTAAGTAGTTAATACAACGATTAGCTAGTTAGACAATTAAGCCCCTGCGAAGGCAGGGGCTTAATTAATTTACAGTTTTTTGATCCGACTATTTTACCCCGTCCCGAACAAACTGAGGTACTTTACCCAGCACAAAATAGCGAACTTCCCTACTGTCTCTAGCTTTAGCCTCCATCTTTTGGGTATAGGGATCAGGGCTATCCAGTGAATTATTCTCGGATAAGGGTATGGATATTGCATAATCATCAGCCAAAGTCATGGCTTCACCCCAGTTAGCTCGAGAAACTCGTAGAATTTGTTCAATCTCGGCGCGCTTCTCTACTACTAATGGTTTTGCCATTGTCTCACCTAGAGGCCTGATTTCCAGTTTATATATCGTCGTTAATTCAGTATTCGATGGTATTTTATCACTTAAAGCAGATATTTGTTCGATTACGTTCAAGGTGTTTCGATAGTTTTCATAGATGCTAATCCGAGCATTAAAGTCTTTTCCATCTACAGACACGTTATATACTACCTGGTTATCTATGGTTTCTCCAACCGCTTGCACATCCGCTTTAATGGCAGCCAATAACTCTGCTATTTGTTGTTGATTGCTGGTCTGTTTGCTTATCCTATAATCTGAATTAAAACGGTCTCCCGGCTCGATTACCATACTAACCGGCATATTATTGGCGGCAGTCAATTGCATGACCGCATGTTTGCCCTTATATTCATTACTGCCAATAATCTGCTGCACTTCCCCCTGCACCGGCTTCATAGCTACGGAGTTATAACGTCTAGGTACGTGACGCCCGCTCTTCAACTCATAAACTATGGTGAGGTTTCGCTTATTCACTTGTATACCAGGGCCACTAATCATAGACGAGTTATCAACACCATTATCAAACTTTGGTTTCTGGAAATATGATTCACTTTTTAATGTACTATCAACAATTGCCAGCAACTCACTTTTTACCTGCGGGCTACTGAATGTCAGATGTTGCAAATCCTGATTAGGATACCGGCGTTGATTGTTAAATATCGGTCGAATATCACCATCATCCCAAGTGAAACTCACCGCTTTAACCTCATCTTTAGCCGGCAAGTAATTGTCATAACCCGTTACATCAAAAGCTATCATGCCAATAAATATGGCCAAACCTAACCCCAAAATGGCTAGTCCCTTCATATTCTTGAACATAGCTTTAAAATCTCGATTGAATTGAGCCTCAGCAAACAAGCTGCAAAGTATTAAGCCAGCCACCAAACCGAAGATCATAAATGCAAATCCACCCAGTTGGTCAAAGAACATCCCCATTAATACCGCAGCAATAAAACAACATACGTATTTTATAACCGGTTGAGTGCGTGCAAAGATTAATGACCGCCCCGCACCTTCTGAGGGACGCTTCAGATATAACCAAAGAGCCAAAACTAATGCCACTACTGCTAGGGCTATATAGCTCAATAATACCCAAGCAC
>JBLNAS010000167.1:0-4557 GCA_050259475.1 Methylocystaceae bacterium | reverse complement strand
CAAAAGATACACCCTAATGAACATCCCACCTGTGTGGAAACGCAAATGGTATAGCGATTCTTCTCTTCATTGTTTGGTATTAATACGCTCTCAATACGCTTTTTATCTTCTAACTCGAGCAACAACTTGCGAGTGCCATCATGTGATACTCGATTCTTCACCACCATGGGAAAAGTTACCTTGGACTGATGGTCAAGCTCATGACGAAGAGCTTTGGGCAAGTCACTCATGGCAAAGAACGAATCCTCACAGTGTTCATAAATCCAGCTATAAATCTGGCGTCCCCGGAAGGCTGGTTGTCCTATCGACTCAAGATAGGAAATCAAATCATCCCGGCTAATTCCCAGTAATTCCGTGCGGCCTGTCAACTGGTCTTCCTCCTCAATCGAGCTACATACATACCATCGGTGTTTAGGACCAGGGGATCTATAAGATAGCCTGGCCCCCGAGCATTAATACCCGCGATGCCTAATTGCCGCCAACAATCAGGATAATCTAGCGGCTTATACTCATGGTGCTCAGCCAGAAATCTTTCCACCACTTGTTCATTTTCTTCTGCCTCCAGAGTACAAGTAGTATATACTAACATTCCTCCCGGCTCTACCATTCCGGCCATGTGGTCAAGTAACCGCCCTTGCAAGGTTGCTAGCTCTGGTATATCCGTGGCCTTTCGCCGATAACGGGCATCTGAACGACGGCGCAGCACTCCCAAACCGGAACAGGGCGCATCCAGAAATACCTTGGATACTGGTTCCCCGGCAAAATCTAATAAATCGCCCTGCCAAGGGATAATGGAAGAAAAGCCCAAGCGTTGGCAGTTAGACTGCAACAGCTTGATCTTATTGCTATACTTTTCAATGGCAGTAACCTGGCCACTGTCCGCCATCAGCTGCGCTATCATGGTACTCTTACCACCAACCCCTGCCCCAGCATCAATCACCGATTGCCCAATTTGAGGTTCGAGAGCAGCGGCCGCCAGCATGGAAGCCTCATCCTGAATATAGAAATGTCCGGCTTGGAAAGCCCTAGTCTCAAGAAGTGCCCCCCCTGGTTGTAACTGCAACGCCCAAGGGGTAAGGGTAGCCAAGCTAACCTCCACACCTTGCTCACTAAGGTCAGCTTGGAGTTGCTCTCGACTGGTCTTTAAGCTGTTGACCCGCAAGGTTACGGGAGGGGTAGTATTGTTAAAAGCTAATAATTTTTCGGTATAATCAACACCCCAGTTAGCCAGCCAACGCTCAACTAACCAGCGTGGATGAGAGTAGTATACCGATAAATATTGCCCGAGATCCTGGTGGCGGTCAGGATAATCCACGGCTCCTGACTGACGAGATGCCTCGCGCAGTACCGCGTTAGTTAAACCCTTTAAACGGCTAAAACCGAGAATTGTAGTTTGTTCTACGGCTTCATTAATAGCTGCATATACTGGTATCCGTTCTAAGAAAATCAATTGGTATAAAGCCATCTTAAGCACGATAATCAGTGGTGCCGGTATCCCCTTAAACCCCCGCGTCAAATACTTAGATAAAATATATTGCAGGCGAATATCATAGCGCACGGTTCCATTAACTAGTTCGGTAGCTAGACGACGATCTTCCGGCTTTAGGTTCTGGTGCCGCAAGACTTCATCTAAGCTCAAATTAGCATAGCCACCAGACTCATGCACCCGATACAAGACCTTAAATGCTGCTTCCCGAGCTTTTGATACAGCCATTTTATTCGTCCCGGTTAAAACCGAGAATCATCAAGAAACGTAGTAAATTGAGCAGGGAAACCAATGCCGCTGCCACATAAGTTAAGGCCGCCGCTCCCAGTACCTTTTTTACTGCTGAAATCTCATCCCCATAAATGTAACCGCCATCTGACAGCAAGGTAACTGCCCGATTGGAGGCATTAAACTCCACGGGTAGGGTAATAAGCTGAAAAACCACCACCGCGGTAAACAATATTACTCCGAGAATTGCTAACGGCCGCGAAATAAATAACCCAATTAATAAGAGGGGGAAAGAGGCCATCGAAGCAAAATTGACCACGGGCACTATTGAATTCCTTAAGATCAGCGGCGCATATGACTGTCCATGCTGGATAGCATGACCTACCTCATGGGCAGCTACCCCCAAAGCAGCAACCGAGTTACTACCATAGACCGAGTCCGATAATCTTAATACTTGGTCTCGTGGATCATAATGGTCACTAAGCTGCCCGGCTATATGTTCAACCCGAACCTGAGAAAGACCAGCCCGGTCTAAAAGCATACGCGCGAGCTGAGATCCATTGCGACCGCTTATCGAAGCAACCTGACTGTACTTTTTAAAAGTCGAACTTACTTTCATTTGGGCATAAAATGACAGAATTATTGCAGGTATTAATATGATCATCGTTGGGTCCCAAAAGAACATGTGATTACCTCCTCTATCTTCTTATACGTTAAGACGCATCCAAACTTGCAAAGCGGCAACCCTGCAGATTGCTACTGCCGCATATAAACTCTAATTCAGTGAGCCGTTTTTTGCCTGGCCGCTGCAGGGATTGCAGTCGCAGGTGGCCGCTACCGGTTTGTACCACCAATCCTTGACCACGACTACAGATCATTATCTCCCCCGGTTCCCCTAATTGATCACAATCGGTTAGAGCAGCCGCATGGATTTTAAGCGGGGTGCCATTTAAAAAAGCCGTAGCACCTGGTTGCGGTGCTAGAGCTCGCACTTGGTTCATTATTTCGATGGCGGAACGGGAAAAGTCAATGTGTTCATCTTCCCGGCGTAAAGGCGGGGCATAAGTAGCATTCATTTCCAACTGCGGAATACGAGGTGCGGTACCCCAGGCAATTTGATCTAGGGTATCCAAGAGTAAAATCGCCCCTTGTTCGGCTAACAGGTCGTAATAATCGCCAAAGGTAATATCGGGGGCAATGGGGACTGATTTATGTAATATCATGTCCCCGGTATCCAGCCCTTTATCCATATACATGGTAGTGACCCCGCTAACCGACTCGCCATTCATAATCGCCCGCTGTACTGGGGCTGCCCCTCGGTAGTGCGGTAGAAGGGAGCCATGGACATTGATACAGCCGTATCGCGGTAACTCCAGTATACTTACCGGTAGTATCTGGCCATAAGCTACTACTACCACCACATCAGGTGCTAGCTTGGCTATAAGCTCAATATTTTCGACATCCCTTATTTTGGCGGGTTGAAATACATCTACCCCAAATTCTGCTGCCAGTAGTTTAACGG
Source organism: Methylocystaceae bacterium (assembly GCA_050259475.1). Lineage (GTDB taxonomy): Bacteria > Bacillota > Syntrophomonadia > Syntrophomonadales > JBLNAA01 > JBLNAA01. The sequence continues at coordinate 1,321 of JBLNAS010000167.1, read as the reverse complement.
GGCTAGTGGCTAATTGCCGCCCCCGACCTTTGCCACGATCAGGCTGAGTATAAACCGCAGCTACATCATGTCCCGCTAGGAGCAAAGATTTTAACGTAGGTATCGCAAAGGAGGCCGTGCCCATAAAAACCAAGCGCATGATTAGGTATTCCTTTCTTTAAGCACCGCCTCAGCACGATCAACGAATAATATCCCATCTAAATGATCAATTTCATGCTGCAACACCCGGGCCAGGATATCCTGTCCTTCTATAACGTACTCATCGCCATTACGATCCAAACTCCGAACTACGACCCGTTTAGCGCGTTTTACCTTACCCCGAGTATTTGGTACGGAGAGGCAACCTTCCATTCCATTCTGTTCGCCCTCCCTTTCCATTATCTCTGGGTTAATTAGTTCTATAATACCTTCGCCGATATCAAGCACAACGACTCGCTTGCTGACTCCGATCTGGGGTGCGGCTAGACCAACACCATCAGCATCATAAAGCGTATCCTTCATATTATCGAGCAGGCGAAGCACACCAGCATTTATCTTGGTTACAGGTACACACTTTTCACGCAAAACAGGATCGTCCAGGGTAAGAATTTCGTATACCGCCATGAATTTCTCCAACCTTTCTGGTACTAATAAGTATTAACCGGATCAATGTCTACTTCCAAACGGGCTTCGTTTTTCTTGCCTTCTATTATATATTGGCCAGCCGCTCGTAACAAACTACCATTTATCGATTTCAGAGTAATGCCATACCTGTACTGTCCTCGCAGTCGAAATAAGGGGCAAGGCGCTGGTCCTAAAATCTCTACTTCGTTCGGTGGTTGGCTTTGCATGAATTTATCCAAACGCTCCATGGCCATGGCAATCCCCTTACTGGCCTTGTCCCGTTCTTCACTCCAAGCTACTACTTTTAAGAGTCGGGTAAACGGCGGATAACTAAGCTGGGCTCGATCCTGAATTTCATCTCGATAGAAAGCAGAATAATCATGGTGAGTAATATGTTGCAGAACCGGGTGCTCCGGTTCATACGTCTGGATTATCACCTGACCGGGAATGCTACCTCGTCCAGCTCGACCAGCGACCTGAGACAGAAGTTGGTAAGACCTTTCTGATGCTCGGAAATCCGGCAAATTAAATAGCCCATCGGCAGCTAACACCCCCACCAGGGAAACCGCTGGGAAATCAAAACCTTTAGCTACCATCTGTGTCCCCACCAGCACATCAATTTCCCTGCCCTGCATGGCATCAATAATGTTACGGTGACCATGCTTACCACGGGTAGTATCTAAATCCATCCGGGCTATCCGAGCAGTAGGTAATAGTT
>JBLNAS010000166.1:0-5502 GCA_050259475.1 Methylocystaceae bacterium | reverse complement strand
ACCTTATACGTGCCAGTCCCGGTACCTCATTAACCAGACTTAGCAAATCAGCAAAATCTATATTGCGCTCTAACCCCAATCCGTAGGAGTTAACATTCTGACCTAAAAGAGTTATTTCCTTAACCCCCTGATCAACGAGTTGCTTTATCTCGTCCAGCAATGCCTCCGGTTCACGGCTGCGCTCTCGTCCCCGGGTATAAGGAACAATACAGTAGCTGCAAAAGTTATTACAGCCATACATAACATTAACAAAGGCAGTAAATCCATCAACCTGACGCCCCGGTAACCCCTCCAGGACCGGACCATTCTCATGCCAAACCTCAATCCGGGGACGGCGGTCAGCTCGAGCTTGCTCAATTAGATCGGGAAGTTGGTGTAGATTGTGGGTTCCCACCACCAGGTCTACCCCCGCCTTTTTCAATCGAACTTGGTTATCTTCGAGTTGTGACATACAACCACTTACCACGATTAACAAGTCGGGGTGCTGGTTTTTTAATTTGTTTAACTCCCCCAGTTTGCCATACACCTTATTCTCAGCGGTATGGCGAACACTACAGGTATTTACGATAATGACATTGGCATCCTCAGCTAGAAATGCCTGCTGGTATCCAGCACCATCTAGTAATCCCTCAATTGTTTCCGTATCCCGTAGATTCATTTGACAGCCATAAGTTATGGTCACATATCTTAAATTATTATCTGCTGATGTCTTCATGTTTTACCCCCATAAATTGCCTATTGTGATGCGGAGATTTTCTACCATGATAATTATACTCCGGCAATGCCATTAACACCAATCAACTGCATGTCCATGGTCCAGATAGTAAAAATGCCATCTGCAACAGATGGCATTCTCGGATGCTAATTAAGTTTAGTCACGATGATTGCGACGAACTTCTCTCTCTATCTGAGTGATCTGACATATGGGGATAAAGACCACTCCGCCGCCGTCGTCGTTCAGAGTAATGAAATTGCGGCCTACTGCCACCAGAAGGCCTCTTTCTTCATTACCTCCCTCAGTAGTTACCTCGACCTCGAAATTGAGTAGACTTAACAGTACACAGAAAAATGAGTTATGAAAACCTATACCTGCTCCTGCAAAGTTATTGAATCCTCCAAACATATATTTATTCCCTCCCTTACTGTTTTATTGGGTTTACCTGCTGTATAATATGTCTTCCATTATCTGGTGGTTACTGATGTATTAACCTTTTTTTACTTTTTTTAAGCAATTCTTGCTTATGACACCTTACTTAAGCGCAAAAAAGCCGACATTTTCATGTCGGCTTACCAAAGTCAATAGCTCAATTAATTTATGTTTAGGTTCCTAAACGTTATTGAAGAGAGCAGAAAAGGCGAGACCCAACCTGCAAATCGGCTTCTCCTCCGATGGTTAATCTCTACAACGCACGCATATAATCAGGTCTTAAATACCGCCGGTCATGTTTGACTAAAATATCATCAATCACCTTTAGTAGTTGAGCGCGATCATGCGGCAAGTGTCCCTTAATCGGCAAATAATTCGAAGCATGGTTACTACGGAATTCACAATTACTAACTTCCATATGGGCAATTAATTCTCGCATCTCTTCCAGTACCTCCCATTCATTAGGCAGCTGGAATTCTCCCCGTTCGGATTGCCGGAACAAGGGAGTACCTGGCACTAGCATTAAAGTGAGTGCTCCCGTATATTCTGGATCGATTTCGCTCAGTATTTTACCAGTTGCCCGAGCATGCTCACCTGACCTTTGTCCTGCCCCGGCTAAACCTAATAGAACAATACATGATAACTGAATGCCGGCCGCCCTAAACCTGATACCAGCATCGCGCATTCCTTCGTAATCAACACCCTTTTTAATATCCAGCAGTAGTTGATTATCTCCAGATTCAACTCCCAAGTAACCCATTGTTAAGCCTGCATTTTTTATCGCAATCAGTTCATCCATGCTTTTGTCCATAATACTATCCGGTCCCGCATAAGTCCCAACATGCCGTAACGAAGGAAATGTTTGATAGAGAGTGGTGATTATTTCTATTAGCATATCAGTGGGTATGGCTAAAGCATCTCCATCACATAAGAAGATCTTTTTCAAATCCCCGTGGTAAGATTTTGCCATCCGAATATCGGTTTTAATTTCATCAAGTTCACGGATAGCATATTTTTTATCTTTATACATAGCACAAAATGTGCAGCGGTTATGTGAACAACCGATAGTGCATTGTAACAAGTAACTATAAGCTTCACTGGGGGGACGAAATATATTACCTTCATAGCGCATAGTTAAAACCTCCTCAACCTTCATTTGAATAACTTATGTCTTAGTGTAAACAAAATTCCGCTTTCTGAACAGGCTTACTATTGGCAAAAATATAGTAGCCTTCCCGATTTAAGCTGGGTAGCCACTAACCGTTGCTGGTATAAATACGTTAAACAAGCGGATGTTGTAGCCCGGATTAAATAATACTGGCTATGGTTAAATGGGAGATCAAGGTGTTCAAATAATCCGGCCATAATATCTTCTAAGCTTACACTACCAACCGATATCAATTCCTGGATAGTTAATAGCAAGGTTTTAACTGCTGCTTGGTTCTCTATTACTGCAGCTGGAACATCACTTAATAATCCACCATGAGCCGATACTACTTTAGCCAAAGGCTCGGTTTGCAGACTATTTAAAGTGTTGATATGTGTCCCGACATCCGCAGTATAATTCATTTTAGTACTCGCTAGTACTGCTGGTGCAATCAAGCTGTCCCCGGCAAATAAAACCCCATCAGGAGTAACCCATCCTAGATGCCCTAAGGTATGCCCAGCTAGGTCTACGGTTTTAAATTCTTGATTATTAATTCGGGTTATGCCGGGCTTAATACGGTGGGTTACCCTGCAGGGGGGTGCTAACAAATAGCGATTCTGCAATACCTTGGGCGGAGCTGCCGTATAGAGGGTAAAAGGAGATAGCTCTGGGTTCTCCAAAATGGCGGCTTCAAAGCTGGTAGCATAAATAGCACACTCAGGCTGTCGGTTTTGCAGCCAACCATGACCTGAACAGTGATCAGGATGAAAATGAGTACTTAAAATAGCCTTAACTTGGTAACCCCGTTCATGAAGGCAGGCATATACATGCTGAACATGTTCTATCTTTTCCCCACTATCGATAAGACAACAATTATGATCATCAAGAAGATATAAACCAATGATACTGGGAAAATCAAAATAATAGGTGGCGGCTGCCACCTGTATAGCTTGCATATTACCATCCCCACCCACTCATTCGATTATCAACTTACAAAATACCTCATCATCTAATTGGGGTAAATACTTTTTTAACTCCAGGTTTGCTATTTTCTCGACTATCGCCATCTTCTCATATCTAACACCTATTAATTGCGCTTCTAAATGAATAAGATCAGTGGTAGCAAAGAAATCACCATATATTTTAATCGCACTAATTAACCCGTTTTTAACTGCCAGGTGAATCTCGACCTCTCCCCAATCAAAATGCTCATTTCTTACCAGGTCATAAGCTGGTGAATAGCCATAATTCCAGTCCCAGGAACCATACTTTTTAGCCTGGATATCCCTAACTTGCTCCCTGGCCCGATCATCCAAAAGGTAAACATCGTTATCGGTTTGGTATTCTTGGCGTAGGGATTCAGCAATTAGGCTTCTGAAATCTCCTAGGGTTAGGTTGGGGGCATAATCAATAATATTAGTCACCCGACTTTGAACAGATTTTACACCTTTTGAAGCAATCTTCTGCGGTTTTACCTTTAGGGCGGCTCCTAATACCGATAAATCCGAGCTAAATAATAAGGTGCCGTGATGTAATAGACGCCCCGCATGCCGGTATTGGGCATTGCCGGAAAACTTTTTGCCGGCGATAGTTAAGTCATTACGGCCGGTGTCTTTCGCGACTACTCCCATTCTGGCTAAGGCTTTGATAATAGGTCTAGTAAACCGCTTAAAATCAAAACCTACTCCTCCTGGATCATTGATAATCATCGTGAAATTCAGGTTACCTAAGTCATGGTAAACCGCTCCGCCACCGGTTAAACGGCGAACTACATCTATCCCTGCTGTCTTAACAAAATCCTCATTTATCTCAGCCTTGGTATTTTGATTACGGCCTACTATAATTGCCGGTTCATCTTGCCAGAGAAAAAAATATTCTTCACTATGTTTGGTTAGAATAAATTCTTCTAACGCCAAATTAAATTGGGCCTGGGTAGAAGGGTTAATTAATTCTCGCAAAATGCAATCTCCCTCTAAAGCAAACTCCCCGCTTTTGAGCGGGGAACTCAGTTATTTCTTGGGGTTAACATGCACAGCTCTACCGCCAGCATCTAAAACTGCTTCCAGCAAAGCTTCACCAAGTGTAGGGTGGGGATGTACCGTCTCAGCTACCTGATCAATGGTCAAATGATGTCTAACAATCACCGAAGCCTCCTGGATTAAATCACTGGCATGCGCACCGATGATATGAATGCCAATTATCACCCCTTGTTCATCAGCGATGACCTTGACCAGTCCATCAGTTTCCCCCATCGTCATCGCTTTTCCAGAAGCTGCAAACAGGAACTTGCCGACCCGATAATTAATCCCCGCTTCACTTGCCTCCGCTTCGGAACTGCCCACAGTAGCAATCTCGGGCAGGCTAAAAACGCAACTGGGTATAGCATGGTATGGCACTTGGCTAGTTAATTGGCACATTCTTTCGACGGCAACTATACCTTCTTCGGAAGCGACATGGGCGAGCATGGGCTGGCCAATAACATCACCGATAGCATAAATTCCTGACACATTGGTTTGGTAATCAGCATCAACTTTAAGAAATCCCCGTTCAGTTACTACTCCAAGTGCTTCCAGACCGAAATCTGACGAAACCGGTTTTCTGCCTGCTGCTACTAAAACCAGATCAGCACTGATTTCTAGCTCACCTTTTTTATTCGTCGCCAGCACCTTAATTTCATCCTTAGTTAGCTCAAGACTATGAACACTAGTACCGGTATAGAGATTTATCTTTTGCTTTTTAAGGTATACTGTCATCCGTTTAACTATTTCATGATCCAATAAATTGAGAACCTCAGGCAAGTATTCGATCAGAGTAACTTGACTACCGAGAGCGTTAAAAATACAAGCAAACTCGATGCCAATAACCCCACCACCGATAATCGTCAATCGAGATGGTAGCGTGTCAATCGTTAATATTTGGTCACTGGTTAATACCCGGGGATCATCAAAACCAGGTAATGTTAACCGGGCGGGAACTGAGCCACTGGCAATCATAATCTTGGTCGCCGAATAGATATCTTCGCCCACTTTCACTTGATCGGGTGCCACCACATAAGCCTGACCTTTAATAATCTCTACCCCGTTAGCTTTTAATAATCCAGCAATGCCACTTACTAAGTTGCTAACGATTTGATTCTTGCGTTCTAGGGCTCCTGCCATATCAAAGCGGATATTATCGGTCGCAATATTATACTGCTGTAATCTGCCCA
>JBLNAS010000165.1:0-4654 GCA_050259475.1 Methylocystaceae bacterium | reverse complement strand
AAAACATCATTAACCTAATTCAGCAAATAGACTTTTACTTTACGAACCCCCCAGTTTCGGCAGGCTTCCTTCGTCTCTAAAAAAACATCCAGGCGGTTACCTTTGATAGCTCCGCCCCGATCAGCTGCTCGAGCAAAACCATAGCCTTCAACATAAAGCCGGCTACCCAATGGTATAATGGCTGGATCGACTGCCACTAGGCCAACTGCAGGCTTTAAACCGGTGGCCGTGTTATGTCCGGTATAAGTATAGGCCGTACTATGGGTCATAATTGCCTGCCGGAAATCAAACCTTAAGGCACCACGAGATACACTGGTGATGGTACCCATAGCCACTACCTGATTAACTGGATCTTTAATGATCTTACTGCTGACAACCTCTTGTTTCACCGGTTTACCATCATAACAAGTTATCCGTATTTGCTGGCTAGCTAAACCATTTTTCCCCTTCTTAACGGTACGCAACAACCCTTTCTCCAGGGTAGGGTCTGCGGTTCGCTGGACACTAAAGGGTAGGGTCTGTTTAACGGTAGTCATGTTACTAGTTACTTTAATAATCTGAATGGTAGCTTGCCCAGTCAACCGGGTATTTAAGCTCGGGCGGATCAAATCTACCGGAACGGGCTTAACTCCAGCCTGCTGCAAGACGTCGGCTACTAACGCCGGGGTAGTCACCACCTTGGTGGATTTCCCCCCCATAATTATCTGTACGGGAAAAGCTCTAATTACTTCAATCTTCGTATCATCATCTACTAGCGCACTTAAAACTGGCCGAGTTTTATCGCCGGTATGCAGGGCGATTTGGTTCTCGTTTAGGACATCTTTAACAGTACGCTTAAAAGTGTGTGTATCAACCCTTTTACCATCAACCACCAGAGTTACCGTTTTGTTAACCCAGGAGTACAAACCCAGACCCGTCATCAACATGATTGCCAGCGCCAGCCAGAAAAACCGTTTCCGGTTAGCGGACATGGTCATAAAATCCTCCTCCTTAAGAAGCGAGCGTGTTTCGATTGTAATAACAGACTCACCTACTTGTCAAACATTTTACCATTTAGTTCCATTGTTGTGTTGTCAAATGGACGTCCCCTTTACAATTAATTATTATCAAAAAATACCTGTTTTAGACCTTGGCAGCTAGTAACCGTTGTTTTATATCGTATGCATTATCCAAAACTTCCGTTTATTGGGTTTGTCTTGATATTGCCTCAGCATCAAGACAAAATAACAACCCGGTTGCCATTGGCACCCGGGTTGTTAAACAGAATGTTTTTTTGATTTATAAGTTAAAAAGCTGTCGGCAATTATTATCGGTAGCTATCTCTACTTCTGCCAGGCTTATCCCTTTTATGGCGGCTACTTTATTCGCTACTTCCCACACCCGCAGCGGCTCATTCCTCCGCCCTCGATAAGGTTCGGGGGTCAGATAAGGGCAGTCCGTTTCCACCAATAGGTGTGACAAATCAAGGTTAGCGGCAACTTCTACCGTCTTCTTGGCGTTCTTAAAGGTAAGTGGCCCCGCTAGTGATAGATAAAAACCGAGCCTAATAAAGTCATTTACCATCTCCCAGGATCCAGAATAACAGTGCATAATCCCACCATTTATCCCGGCCTTTTCCTCACGCAGAATACTTAAAATCTCCTGATGGGCATCACGATCATGGATGACCACTGGCTTACCAATTTCATGAGCTATTCTAATCTGCGCTCGGAGCAAAAGGTCTTGCTCGATCTTAAATTCGCCATCATAGTAGTAATCTAATCCCATTTCACCTACCGCTACTACCCGGTTATTACTAGCCAAAGCATAAAGTTCTGCCAAGTCTTCATCGGTGAATGTTCCCGCCTCATGCGGGTGAATCCCTACTATCGCTAATATCCTTGCATCAGCTTCCGCCATAGCTATAGCCTGTCGCGAGGAGGCCAAGTCGTACCCGACACACGCTATATGACTAAGACCCGAATCAAAGGCATTTTCTACAACCTTAACTAGGTCATCAGCAAAACGTTGGTCTTGCAGATGAGCATGTGAATCAATCATGGTTAGCGCACCTGAGCCCCTAAGGCTACGGGGCCTTCTATAGTTATTACCTCCAGATTGTCATCCGCATCATGAGCGGCCAAAATCATGCCCTGCGAAACAATGCCTCGCATCTTCGCTGGCTTCAAGTTGGCAACCAGTACCACCTTTTTGCCAATCAGGGCTTCCGGTTGGTACCACTTAGCGATTCCGGAAACCACAGTCCGCTCTTCGGTGCCTAGGTCCAGGCTAAGGACTAGTAATTTATCGGCATTCGGATGTTTTTCACAATTCTTAACTAATGCCACCCGCAACTCTACTTGGGCGAACTGGTCAATCGCAATCTCTGCAAATCCTTCCCCTACTGCTTCCACTTTGGTTACCTCTACTTTCTCCACTACTTCTTGGATAATTGGAGTGGCCGGAGCCTCCCCGCTCAGCGCCACTGCTAAATCAATGCGCGGGAATAAAGACTCACGCTTTTTAACCATGGTTCCTGGTTGGGTAATCCCCCAGGTATTTGCCTCTTCCCAATCCAGGTGGTCAGGGTCGGCAAACAAGTTATACTGCTGATTAACCCGTCCCGGCAGGGTTGGCATCGCCGGAGCCAATAATACCACAGCAACTCGTAAAGCTTCCACTAAGTTATATAGCACGGTACCTAATCGCTCGCGCTGGGCAACATCCTTCGCCAAGACCCATGGTGCTGTCTCATCAATATATTTATTCGCCCGCCGAACTAATTCCATTACAGCTCCCATTGCTGCTGCAGGATCCATGCGATCTAAGTGTCGGGTAGTTTCATGATAGGCTTTACGTGCTGCCTCCCGCAGCTCATCATCTAAATTGGCCGGTGCATTGGGGGCTGGCACCTGAGCATCAAAGTATCGCTCTAGCATGGCCACAGTACGGCTGGCCAGATTACCCAGATCATTAGCCAGATCTGAATTAATGCGCGTAGCTAAAATCTCCTCAGAATATAACCCGTCCTGTCCATAACGCATGTCACTTAAGAGATAATAGCGAATAGCATCCACTCCATACTTATCAACCAGGATTAATGGGTCAATGACATTACCCCTGGATTTTGACATTTTGCCACCTTCTAATAGAATCCAGCCATGGGCAAAAACCTTTTTCGGCAACGGCAATTCTGCCGCCATTAAAATAGCTGGCCAAATAACAGAATGAAAACGCACAATATCCTTCGCCATCAGGTGGATATCAGCTGGCCAGTAACGGTTATACTTATCAGGGTCATCCCCGTAACCAATCGCCGATATATAGTTAGTTAAAGCATCAAACCAAACATAAGTCACGTGACGTTCATTAAATGGAACGGGAATCCCCCAAGAAAAGGTCGTGCGGGAGATACATAAATCCTCCAACCCGCTCTTGATAAAGCTAACCATCTCATTGCGCCGACTCTCTGGCTCAATGAAATCAGGGTGGCTAGCAATATGTTCTAGCAGCTGAGGCGCATACTTTGACATTTTAAAGAAATAGCTTTCTTCTTTAAGTAGTTCAACCTCACGTCCACAATCCGGGCATTTACCCTCGGTCAGTTGGCGTTCGGTAAAAAAGGTTTCACAGGGCGTGCAATACCACCCCTCATATTCTGCCTTATAGATATCGCCCTTTTCATAAATCTTAGTTAATAAATCCTGTACCACTTTTTCATGCCGCGGCTCAGTGGTACGGATAAAGTCATCATAACTAATCAGTAACTTTTCCCATAACACCTTAATACCTGCCACAATACGATCCACATGCTCTTGCGGAGTTAAGCCTTTCTCACGGGCTACCCGCTCTATCTTTTGTCCATGCTCATCGGTACCAGTCAAATAGAATACATCATAACCTTGCATCCGCTTGAAGCGCGCCATACAATCTGCGGCCACCGTGGTATAAGCATGCCCGATATGCAAATTATCGCTGGGGTAATAAATGGGGGTAGTAATATAGAACGACCGGCCTTCCATTTTATCCGTTGCCTCCTTAAGTTATAAAACTAGCCCCTCAATTGCTTTAGAGAGGCATTTAAACCTTATTATTACCTATAATGCCCTAAATCGACGCGCAAAAACAAGCCCAAAGCCATCTCCCTCTAATTTGCTGGTAGCTAAAGCTAATACCAATCCCAAAAGCGAGCAGTTTACCTCTCGGTGAAGTGTCGAAAGATCACCCACGATCGCTAGGCTTAATTTCTCGTTATTTGCCGGGCAGATTCCTTTTCCTTCCACCATTGTCTGTGATGCCAGTACTTGCCATATCAAATAGATAACGGAATATCCTGTACATTATATTGTCAAAATTCGTGATAATATTCCCTGTATATAAAAACCATTTGTAGAAATAGGGAGAATTAGTTAAAATAGTAGATATAATAATTGTATTAGTTACGGCGCTGGTTTTCTCATACGACTTTGTAAGAAATGCCCTTATTAGGCGCTTTGCATGTCACATAGAGTCAGTAAATACATATATTTTGTCACGGAACTTAAATAATTTTACTTTTTTGTAGTATTAAGTCTTGACGATTTATCCCAGATAAGGTAGTGTCTTAATATACCAGGCGTACGTAGCAATTAAAAGGGAGGCAATTTTAAATGATGAAATCAACTGGTGTGGTCCG
>JBLNAS010000164.1:0-5146 GCA_050259475.1 Methylocystaceae bacterium | reverse complement strand
TTGGCAAGGATAACAAGGTTATCGAGCTCATCGCGATAGGCGAACACCAATTGAAAATCTCCATCCTCATTGCGTTGCAACTGAGTATATACCCTGGGCCAGCGACTGGTAAAGTCGACTTTGTTTTCTAAAGTATAGCGGGTGGCTAGAATCACAGTATGTACGGGATCGGCTTCAAACAGGCGGGTAACCAACTGGTTGATTTCCTGTTCAATTCGCAATGGATAGGGACCAAAATAGGCTGCATCGATGGTTTGAAACACGTTAACATCACCTCAAATATAATACTTGATTTATTAAGGGCTGGGTTCTATTTAGGGTCACCATTGCTGCCATTTAATACAGTGGATGCTGGTGGTAGAGTGGCGTTAATAGCCCGGTTTTTCCCTGCTCTTTTCGCGGTATAGAGTGCCTCATCTACGGCGATGATAAGTTCCTGACGCTCACCGAATTGGGTAGATAAATAGCCGATACTGACGGTAATAGAAAATGCAGCATCGGTACAATTTTTAAAAGCTTGTTCAGCTACCTGCCGGCGTATTCTTTCAGCTATAATAGCAGTTTCCTCTTGATTAGTTCCCGGTAGGCAGATAATGAATTCTTCACCACCAAAACGCCCAACTAAATCGTAATCACGACAGCATTGTCGTAATATCCGGGCTAACTGAGCCAGAACATGATCGCCAGTAGCATGGCCGTGAGTATCATTAACTACTTTAAAATCATCGATATCGAGCAGAAGTAATCCCAAGGGGTGCTTTTCACGTTGACCGCGTGATAGTTCACTTTCCATCCGCTGAAAAAAGTAACGCCGGTTGTAAAGACCGGTTAAGTAATCCAAATTAGCCATACGTAGGATATTGTCTTCTAATTCCAAGATTCTCTTACCGATATTAAGTCGGCAACGCAGTTCACTATCATTAAAGGGTTTAGTTATGTAGTCATCAGCACCCGCCTCTAGACCACGAATCACATGACTAGGGTCATTTAGAGAGGTCAGGATAACAATATAAGAATAACTGTTCTGAGGAGCCTTCCGCATTTTCTCACACAAATCAACCCCATTAATACCAGGCATAATCCAATCTAAAAGGAAAATCCGTGGGGCATCGTTTTCCAAATATAATTCCCACGCTTCATTGCCATCTTTAGCAGTTAGTACTTCAAAACCCCACTCTCGGCAGCGATCCTCCAATATCCGACGAGACAGGCGGTCATCATCAGCAATTATTACCTGCAAATTTCTATACCTCCCTCGATAAAGAACCTTTATTATTGTATCGTTTTATTTTCATCATCGGATAAAAATTCTGTATTAGCAAATAATGTGAAAAATCGGGAATAATCGATTTACTCTGAAAATAGGAGGACCACCCGTGATACCAGAAAAGCGAGATTACCATTTTAATGAGTATAACATGCTAGATAATGCTCGGGAGTTTTTTATGCAGGCTGCTGAGACTATCGGCCTTGATGGCAATATGAAAGATGTATTAATGACACCAGCTCGCGAAATGGTAGTCAATATACCCTTGCGCCGGGATGACGGTAAAATACACATGATAACGGGATACCGTATACAACATTTAAACAGCAGAGGTCCCTATAAAGGAGGAATTCGCTATCATCCGGATGTAACTCAAGAAGAGGTTAGGGCTTTAGCGGTGCTAATGACTTGGAAGTGTTCGGTTGTCGATATTCCCTACGGTGGTGCTAAGGGAGGTATTATCTGTGACCCACATAAAATGAGTCGCAATGAAGTAGAGAAAATGACCCGAACCTATTTAAGAATGATTAGGCCGATAATTGGTCCACAACAAGATATTCCTGCTCCTGATATCAATACTAACCAGCAGACTATGGCCTGGATGATGGATGAGGCTAGCTTAATTGGTGGGGAAAACGTCATGGCTATAGTAACCGGCAAACCGGTTACTCTGGGAGGAAGTTTGGGGCGCAGAGAAGCTACCGGTTATGGCTTAGCGACCACAATCGAGGCAGCCTTGATTAAGCTTGGAAAAAGGGTTAGTGAGAGTACGGTAGTTATTCAGGGTTTCGGTAATGTAGCTTCCTGGTGTGCGGAGCGCCTTGATCGTCACGGTGCTCGAATAGTTGCAGTATCCGATTATAAGGATGGGTTGTTTTCTCCCGATGGCTTGCCGATAAATCGGTTAATGGTGTTTTTAGAGGAGAATCCACAAGCCACGCTGGCTGATTTCCCTGACCCCTCATTTACTCGGATTAGCAATGAAGAATTGCTTACTCTAGAGTGTGATGTGCTGGCACCTTCAGCCATTGAAAACCAAATAACTACGAAAAATGCTCACCAAATCAGGGCATCATTGGTTGCCGAAGGAGCTAATGGACCGATTACTTTGCCTGCTGATCGGATCTTAAATGATAAAGGTGTGACCGTGATTCCAGATATTTTAGCTAATGCTGGTGGGGTAGTGGTTTCCTATTTTGAGTGGGTGCAAAATCTCCAAGGGGTTCGTTGGGATTATGATCGGGTTATCTCTGAATTGGATAAGAAAATGAATACTGCATTTGGGCAAGTCTGGGATTATGCTCAACTCCATGAATTGACTTTACGGCAAGCAGCTTACATTTTAGGAGTTAAGCGGGTGTTAGAGACTATCGAGCTGCGAGGAACAGTGTAAAGAAGGGCTGAGGGTTAAGCTCCGTTTATCCGTTGTTTAATCAGGTCTAATACTTTTAGCGGGATATCGTGTAGGGGAAACTGAAAATAGTTGATAAGATCAGGACCAATAACAACCCAATCTGATAAACCCTGACGCTCGGTTTCCTGGTCAAGACAACAAGCATCACATCCACAAATCATGATCCCAAGATCAGCTTTTTCGCCTGGTTTGACTACTTGATAGTCAACGTGATTTATGGTCAGTTCTTTAGTAATTTCCTTGACCAGGGCAACCCGGTCAAAGGCAACATTACATCCACCACAATATTTAATAACAATTTTCTTCACTGACAACTACCTGCCTTGCCAGCAAGCATCTGGCGGGCTAAATCCATAAGCTCCAGCCCAGCAGGCGATTCCACCAGTTCAACGTTTTCAACTTGTGGTAGCTTTTGCTTAAGAGTTGCCAGTACTAGTTCGTTTAAAGTGATCTGGGAGGCAGGGCAGTTGCAGCATTGACCCAGCAAACGAATCTGCACGGTACCATCAGCCGTATAGCTAAGCAATTCGATGCCGCCACCATGTTCGGTTAATGCAGGTGCAATGTACTGATCAATGATTTGCTGAATAGTATCTAACATATCAACCCTACCTCCTTAAGACCACCGTTAAAATCAGGAAAAACTACATTAACTCATCAGGGTCAATACCACAGATCCGGCGAGCTAGAGCTTTTTTGGCATCCAGGTTCCCGAGACGTTGGATCATAATCCGTTGAGCTTGGGGAGAACCGGCTCCATGCATCGACTCGGTCAAATAGCCGACCGCAATCGAACCCTGGGTCATGGTTTCAATCAAGCGCAGCATCCGCTGACGGTGAGTAGTGGGGAATTTCTCATCACCTGCCATCAGTTTGTGACACCATGCACCGACCTCAGGGGAGTTGAAATCTGCATCAGAAGGCATGGTTACGACCAAGCCACCGGCTAAATCTTGAGCAATACGGGCAATTTCATAGGGGAAACGGGTAACGTTCTGTTTACAGACATTAGCCAACATCATATCAATCAGGTAATTGCCAGCAGCGGTCTTTCGGCCCTCAGCGGAGCAGGCTATACCACTGGAATACAAGGTTTCATTAAGGTGCATCATTTCGATTAGCTTATCTTTAACATGGGATGCCTTGGCGGCTCCATTATACTCGGCGACCGCGGCGGTAGCACCGATCAAGACATCGCCATTACCTACCTTACAACCACCATAAGATTGGCGATGGTAGCCAGCAAAGCGCTCAACCAGCATGCCGCTGAAATCGATTTCGCCACACATAAAGACCCGTTCCCAAGGAATAAATGTATTATCAAAAATAATGATAGCTTCCTGACCACCATAATTGACATTACCGACATCCACTTTGGTAGCTTCTAACTTACGGGTATCGCAGGATTGACGACCATAAATATAAATAATCGAAGGATCATCACCAGGCACCGCAAAAGCCACCGCATAGTCAGCATCTTCCGGTCGCATGGTTTGGGTTGGCATTACCAGGATTTCGTGCGAGTTGATAGCTCCGGTCTGGTGCATTTTGGCGCCCCGAACCACGATGCCATCTTCACGTCTCTCTACAATACGGACAAATAAGTCAGCATCTGCTTGCTGGCTGGGTCCTGCATTACGATTGCCTTTAGGATCAGTCATTGCACCATCAACGGTCCAGTCCTTAGCTTGCCATTCAGTAAGATAGTTTTTAAAGCGTTCATGATAGGTGGTACCATGCTTGGCATCCAACTCAAAAGTGGTGCTAAACATTGCGTTTAAGGCATCCATACCTACACAACGTTGAAAACAGGAACCGGTCATGTTGCCCAAGAGGCGCTGCATTTTAACCTTTTTAATGAGATCATCGGTGCTTTGGTGCAGATGGCTGAAACGGTTGATCTTTTCACCGCTCAGGCTGGAGGTGGCGGTCATTAAATTCTCGTATTCAGGTAATTCGGCTAACTTATAAGTCATAGCGCAGCAGTTAATAGAAGGCCGTATCAATGGATGGTCAACTGGATTATCCACTAATTCACCCATTACATATACTTTGCGAGGGCGTAAGTCACGCAGACTTTGGATATATTGGTCAGCAGTCATCATGGTAACAATCACTCCTTAACTCCAAAATTATTAACTTCTATAAATAAAAGATGGCCACGCTATTCTTCTATCAAGAATTTTAGCAAAGATCATGCTAGCTCGTGATGAAAAGTAGGCAACACCCGATAATACGCAAAAATGAAAAAATCAGGGATCTAACTCTCCGGAAATTATTTAGTAACCTTTTAATGTTGTTAGGTGCCGATTTGATGACTTATTTCATAACCAGGTTCATTAAACGTGATAAATAATAGCTGATGCCCTTATGTATCGATGCAATATTGCTTCAATATAAGTTGACTAGTTATCAATATTAAGACAAAGAGGTTTTGCCGACTTGCCGCTTATAACCATAAATCT
>JBLNAS010000163.1:0-4099 GCA_050259475.1 Methylocystaceae bacterium | reverse complement strand
TTCAACAAGTTAAGATATTTAAGGTGCGTCAGAGTGATGGGCGTACGCTATGGGTTGGTTATTTAATTTATAATGAGTAGGCGAGACTAATGAAGTTGAATATTAGTCAAAAGGTCGGCTTAAAGAAGCCGGCTTTTTGTATTCTGTAGAGTTTAAGATGGATAAGGTTACGCGGACTCAGGGTACCATTAGCGTCCCTCTGTTCCACACTTTGTTTGACGTCACTGCCGGGAAGCTAATAGACCCTGGCCGCGATTGATGTTGCCAAGCTCAGTTGCGCGGACTCAGGGTACCATTAGCGTACCTTCGTTTCTCACCTTGTTGACGTTACGGCTAAGAAGAGAATAGTACCTGGCCTTGGCCTTGGTTGAGGTTGACGGTAAAAGCTACTATACGGTAGATATTTTCTATTAAAATACTGTTCAGACTGATAAAAAGCATGATATAATGTCCTTCGTTAGAGGATGTGTGTATTTTTATCGTGGACACGGAGGGAACATGAAAAAGGAATATCGGTTTTTTCTGGTTAGGGAAGATATATTACCAGAGGCAATTTTGAAAACCACCCTGGTTAAGGAGATATTATCAGCCGGTAAGGTTGAGAATGTCCGTGATGCGGTAGCCAAAGTCGGCTTGTCTCGTAGTGCCTATTATAAATACCGAGATGGTGTTTTTCCATTGACCTCGGAGAATGCCATGCGTATTGTTAATCTGTCGGTGGTACTTATTCATCAGCCAGGGGTGCTCTCTGCCATGTTAAATAGTGTTTCCAGTAGTGGTGCTAGTGTCCTTACCATAAACCAGAATCTACCTTTAAAAGGTAAAGCAAATGTTACCCTGTCGATTGATACTGAAGAGATGCGCATCAGCCTTGATGAGTTTATTAACCATCTAATGCAGGTTAATGGAGTAGTGCGAGCTGATATACAAGGAAAGAGCTAAAGGGGGGAAGACCATGACCATAAATGTTGGTCTTATCGGCTGTGGCGTAGTAGGATCAGGCGTGGTGGAATTGCTGGCACGCAACGCCTTTGATATCGCTAATCGTTGTGGCGAGCCAATCAATTTGGTTAAGGTGTTGGAGATCGATACCAAGAAGCTTGATGCCGCTGGTGTGGCGGCTGATATCAGAGTAAACGACATCAACGATATCCTTGATGATGATGATATCAATGTAATAGTCGAGGTTATGGGTGGGATAGAACCAGCTAGAACCTACATACTTGAAGCCATGCGGCGAGGTAAGAATGTGGTTACGGCTAATAAGGATTTGATTGCCGTAGCCGGTGGAGAGTTACTTGATACGGCTGCTGACCATGGGGTAGATTTTATGTTTGAAGCGAGTGTGGGTGGAGGGATACCGGTCATAGCCCCACTTAAACAGAGTCTGCCCGGCAATCGTTTACAACAGGTGATTGGCATTGTTAATGGTACCACCAATTATATCTTGACCAAGATGAGTCGAGAAGGCAGTAGTTTTACTGATGTTCTCGCTGAAGCTCAGCATCTAGGTTATGCTGAGGCTGACCCTACATCGGATACCGAGGGTATTGACGCCGCTAGAAAGATAACCATACTAGCTTCTATCGCTTTTAATAGTCGGTTGACGCTTGATGACGTCTATGTCGAAGGTATTACTCGGATCACACCGCAGGATATAAATTATGGACGAGAACTCGGTTATACGATTAAACTACTGGCCATTGCCAAAGAAATTGATGGCAGTATCCAGGTACGGGTACATCCGGCCTTCATACCTAATCACCATCCTCTGGCTGCGGTTAATGGGGTTTTTAATGCTATATTTATGACCGGTGATGCGGTTGGCGATGTCATGCTTTATGGGAGAGGCGCGGGCAAAGAACCGACAGCTAGTGCAGTAGTCGGTGATTTGATGGAAATTGGGCGTAACCTGAAGTATCATAGTACGGGCCGTATTGGCTGCACTTGCTATGAACATAAAAAGGTGTTGCCGATTGATGAATTGATTAGTAAATATTATATTCGGATGACGGTGGTTGATCGGCCAGGAGTACTTGCCACAATTGCCGGTGTTTTTGGCGCCAATGAGGTCAGTTTAGCGACTGTCTTGCAGAAAACTGCCGGCCAAGCGGCGCAGCTTATTTTAATAACGCATCAGGTTAAAGAGGCTAATCTACAGGATTCGCTAGCGGTACTCAAGGCCTTGAGTATGGTTGATAGCATAGACAATGTCATACGAGTGGAAGGGGATAATTAATGCTGTCGACTGATGATGGATCAGTCATACGGGTAGTTGTCCCTGCCAGTACAGCTAATCTCGGGCCGGGATTTGATACTTTAGGTATGGCCTTGCCGTTGTATATGAATGTTGATTTAGGCTGGGCCCAAGCCGGTAAAAATTACCCGGCTTTCAATACCGGGTTGGTGGGGAGTATTATCAGACAAGTAATGCAGGAAGTCAAGATAGATCGGCCCTTTATTTGTCAGGTAAATAGCGAAATACCAATGGCCAGGGGTCTGGGAAGCAGTGCAGCAGCAGTGGTTGGTGCACTTTTAGCGGTTAATGAATTGCTTGATCAAAGGTGGAGCCGTGAGGATATTTTAAGGCGATCCGTAAGCATTGAAGGACATGCTGATAATGTGGTACCCGCATTAGTGGGTGGCTTTACCACCGCTATGGTTACGGAGGCGGGAGTATTTTACCAACAATTAAAACCACCCACTAGTCTTAAGCTGTTAATAGCGGTTCCCGATAAAGAACTGGCAACCAGGGGAGCACGTCAAGTGTTACCCAATGAAATCCCACTAACTGATGCGGTTTTTAATCTACAGCGAGCCTGCTACATGGTTGCCGCTTTTGCTAGTGATAATATTCAGGGTTTGAAGGCGGTATTTCATGATCGCTGGCACCAGCCGTTTCGTGAGAATATGGTACCGGGATTGAGAGAACTTACCACTGAACTGGAAAATCGGCCCGAAGTTCTAGGTGTTACCTTGAGCGGTTCGGGTCCTTCCATGCTAGTTCTAATGACCGATAACCAGCAGGAAGTGCAGGAGGTTATGGAAAACACACTAGCCATCGTTGGGTGGAAGGGTGACATATATGCCATGCTACCAGCTTTAATGGGGGCGACAATCGAGAGGAGAAGTAACAGACAATGGGGATTGTAGTACAGAAGTTTGGAGGAAGCTCAGTTGCTGATATGGGAAAAATCAAGCATGTCGCTACTCGGGTAATCCAAGAAGCTGATGCCGGGAATAGGGTGGTAGTAGTAGTCTCCGCGATGGGAGATACCACGGATGAGCTTATGGATCTAGCTTCGCAGACCGGAGCTTCCACCACCGCGAGTCGGGAAATGGATATGTTGCTGGCAACGGGCGAACAGCAAACTGCGGCCTTGCTAGCCCTGGTACTTAACCACATGGGTTACCCCACTATCTCGCTTACCGGCTGGCAGGCAGGCATTCTAACCGATCACAAGTACAGTAAAGCTCGTATTAATGATATAAATAGTGAACGATTAGATAATGAACTGGCTAATGGCAAAATTGTGGTGGTAGCTGGGTTTCAGGGATTAACCGAAGACGGTGATGTTACCACCTTGGGTCGGGGCGGGTCTGATACCACTGCCGTGGCCTTAGCTGCCGCTATTAAAGCTGAGGTGTGCGATATTTATACGGATGTTGATGGCATTTATACAGCTGACCCTCGTGTTGTTCCCGGTGCTCGTAAGATGAAAACCGTTTCTTATATAGAAATGTTAGAATTAGCCAGCTTAGGGGCGGTTGTTATGCAACCGCGGGCGGTAGAATATGGCATGCTGTATGGAGTTCCGATCCAAGTGCGATCTACTTTTAAACAAACACCAGGCAGCATAATAACGGAGGTGAAAGCCATGGAGAATCGGCGACCAGTTACTGGAGTAGCTCATGATTATAATGTTGGCAAACTAGCCTTATTTGATGTTCCGGATGTTCCGGGAGTAGCGAGTCGGATATTTATTGCTCTCGCTGAAGAGAGCATTGATGTGGATATGATAATTCAAAGTGCTATGCGCGATGATCATAATGATATTGCATTTACGGTAACTGCAGTTGATTTAACCCGTGCGCACGG
>JBLNAS010000162.1:0-2553 GCA_050259475.1 Methylocystaceae bacterium | reverse complement strand
GTTGAGCTTTAGCGATAATAGCTGAATGGTCCGAATCAATAAACCAAGTCGGCTGCCCATAAACTTTTAGATCTTGACCCATATACATCCCTCCCCGGACTCCTATGGTACATAATTTGTTGGTATATCTATTCGCTTGTCAACAAGATATCCCTGCCCCCAAAATAGACATAAAAATAGCCCGTCACCGGGCTTAAATCGTTGTAATCAGTTTGTAACTTACCGATAATGCACTTTTATCTGCATTCTGTCCCACCGATAAGGTTTTACATCTGGCTCTCGGGATATAACTTCTCTCACACAAAGGGCAGTGGAATCCGGTACCACCATAGCCTTCAAATCCGGTTGCCCCTCCAGTCTCCCCAGCGCATAGATAGAATATAGGTGTTCTGATTTTAACTGGAGGCCTGGGATCTCTAGCATTACCGTATCCAATCCAGTTGGACGCACCTGTAAATCATACGTGCCAGCCATTACCGGTAGGTAAGCAGTCACTTCCTGATATTCCGCCTCCGAGAATAGCATAGTATTATCAGCTTGGGTAATGTCAACCTTGGGAGCATCAGGTGATAGGTGGATGAACCGGGCCAAAGCTTTTTGGGGAGGTGGACACTTTTCCGTCTGAACCACTGGTAGAACGCTAATATTCGGTAAAACTCCTACCGCGGCCACTGTAGTAATTTCATCATCGGGAATTACTACATCAACATCAACTGCTGGGTTAGTGGTCTCACCGGCTAGGAAAACCTTGATATTGTATTCCCCCGGTGCCACCATTAAATAATCAGTGATTTCCTCATAGTTCAAATCTTGAACGGCAAGGTCACCGTTGACATAAACATCAACCGCTGGGGTACCGGGTGATGCATGTAACATGCGAACCGCGGACTTGTTCAAATACAGCACGCCTTTCGAAGTCAAACTCTTTTACAAGATATTAAGAATGGCTCGGAAAAGTGCTGCTCTAAACAGGAATGTTAACTAAAATGGTTCTATAGCGAAAGAAGATTTTATATGGCAGTGAAAACTACTCTCATATCGTGATGTTATGATCCATAACTATCCACTCCTGCCTAGATCCAGCTTTGCAGTTCTATAATATTACCTTCGGGGTCGAGGGCATAGACCATGACCAAGGTGCCAACCCCCACCACTTCGGTCTGCACTACGTCGCCCAAGCTATCACCACCATGCTCTTTTACTCGCACCAGCATATTGGCTACACTCCTCACCGAAAAGGCAATATGACCAATACCTTCCCGGTTGGCCATTACCGGTTGTGTTCGCGAGATATTAGCATCATATTGAAATATCTCTAGCGTTGGCCCATCTTCACCATAACCTGGTAGCATTAGGTGAATGCCCCGGATATGCGCATTAGTGAGCCCCGTAGCACCATCAAGCCAATCACCAGCCAAATTCCTCTCTGGAAATACTGGTTGACACCCAAAAACACGGACATAAAAGTCAGCAAGTAATCGCCAATCACGGGCTACCAGGTTGGTATGACGATAGATTATTCTGTCTTCATTAAGAGTCATTGCACTGCCTCCTATCAGTCAAACATAATTATTCCTAATTATAAAAATAACCCCCGGCTTCGTAAAGCCGAGGGTCGCTACTCTAAAGCTCTTATATTTGGGCAAAAGCCTCTTCAGGGAGGTCAATGGCCGTGGTATCAGCCATTTCCATCGCTTTAACCACTGATACTATCGTCGGCAGCATCTCATTGGCTGTATAGAAGCGGGCACTAGCCATCTTGCCCCGATAGTAGTTACTATCAAAATGATCATTACCGATTACTGCCAGCTCAGCCGCCGCAATTTCTGCTTGCTCCAGCAGCAGCTTGCCACAGTACAAACAGGCGGTAGCCCGTAAGATACGTGTAGAATAAACCGGCATTAATCGGGTGTTGGTAGCATAGAAACCTCTAAGTAGGCCAAGTATACTCTGGTAAGCTTCTAATCCTGCTTGCAGCTGAGCATAGGAATCAGCCAGCTCCGCACTTCCAGGCTTTTGAGCAGCAAATTCAACTTTTTCAGTTAGCCAGCCCTTGAATACTTCGCCCTTTTCCAAGCTAAACTTCCGACCTACCAGGTCGAGCGACTGAATAAAGTTTGTACCTTCCCAGATGGAATAGATCTTAATATCGCGAGCCAATTGGGAAACGGGGTATTCCTCAATGTAGCCATTACCACCGTAAACCTGAATGGCATCAGTGATGAGCTCATAACCGAAATCGGAAGCATAGGCCTTACACAGTGGATTATTGACCTGGAACATCCCATCAGCATATTTGCGCTCGGCTTCATCTTCCGACTCATGAACAAAGTCCATATAGTAATAGGTCTTAACCAGCAGAGCCCGCAGGGCTTCAGTGCCAGCTTTTTGTCGCATCAGCATCCGACGGACATCTTCATGCTCGATGATACGTACCGAACCACCTTTTGGATTGCTAGAGTTCACACCCTGAACTCGTTCTTTAGCGTATGCTAGCGCATTAAAGTAGGCTTCGGAGGCACAAGCCATGGAATAGAGACCGGTGTTAAGGCG
>JBLNAS010000161.1:0-6299 GCA_050259475.1 Methylocystaceae bacterium | reverse complement strand
ATGCCAAGATAACGAGTAAGCAGTCGACTGAATAATTCTCGGGTTACCACTGTCGTAGCAGCCAAGTTTTCCTTAAGTAGGCCACTATCACGAGCCTGCTTCATAATCTCGACATCCGATTGCCCATTTATCGCATAAACGCCGTTACGGCAGCCCTGCATCGCTCGCAATAGGTTGACCAAATGGACAGCTTCGCCTGGCTTAAACGCTGTGCTATATTCTCCCATGAGACCAGCTTGGCCGAGAATTGATATCTCTTTTTCTCCGTAAGCGCCTTTAATATCAGTAAAAGCAAAGGCGTGGGGAGGGCTAACTAATGGCTTGCCTTGACTATCCAGCCGAATGCCCCTGGTAGCATCAATAATTACCACGTCCGGAAAGTCAGTTTGAGGTAATGGACGATAAATCAACCGCAACGCTACCAAACCTTGTGGTCCCCACTCGGGCGCATATGTCAGGGTAAGAGGAGCTAATTTAGTAAACTGGCTGTAGGCTTGGTCTAACCCCATTACTGAGGTAGCGGGTGGAAAGACAGCGGAATTCCAATCCAGACTAAAGAAAGTTACTTTACCTGAAAGGGGATCAATATTAAGCTCAATACCATTGCCTGGGCAGACTATATCACCCACCATCCGCTGATAGCGGAAATTATAGGGGGAAGCTGGGTAACGATAAGGTGTAGGCAGAGGGCTTAGCCGTACTTCATTAACCCGGGTGGGGGCTACCTGCTTGATAAAATCTTCTCCTACTTTTTGGGCTTGCTCCCGGGTCAATTTATCTTCACTATTATTGCCGCGCATAGGATCGTAGCTGAAAGATATCAGTTCACCGGTAACAGCATTGATCCGAGCATAGAGAGATGGCCCCATTTCACCGCTGGGTTGCTGTTTGCCAACCCAGTTAAGTGACCAGGCTTTTTCATTCGGATTGCGCCAGTCCTTTTCTAGATTAATGTAGCGAAGGGTAAAATCCGTACCAAACTGGCTCATAACCAGCTTCTTTACCAGGGCTTCAGCCTCTTCCTGAGCCATCAGCTTAGCGGTGTTATCAACTTCGCTTTGTTCCTGGGGTGTTAGTTGCGACGCTTCCTGGGCCTTAGCGCTGTTCATTTTATCCATGCCGCCGAGACCACCGTAGCCACCAACTTCGGCTACATAGTGTCCCGGTTCTAAAGCCAAGGGCTTACCGGTCAAAGCATCAATCATACCGGATGAGGGGTGGCTAACCTGGTAGACCAAAAAAGGCGTCTTACCCTTTTCAGTAGTAGTCAAGGGGCCATAGAAAATGGGCACCTGGTAACTCAGTTCTAATACCCCAGCAGCTTTAAAGGCTGCCATAGCTTGCTCAGCGGTAATTGCCTTATCCGCTAGGGGGAGATCGAGTGCTGTCCAGTTGAGGTTAAAAGAATTGATTTGGCCGGTTACTAAATCAATATCCATATTAGCGATATCACTAGTGACTGGAATATTTCCAACATAACGCTGCCAACGCAGGCTGCAAGAAGGTGAACTATAACCGCTTAGCGACATTAATTGATTATTTGCCAGCGGACGGAGGGATTTAACCCTTGAGGGTAGGAGGCGAGTTAACATTTTATTCCCTAAGTCACCCGCAGCCGCTACCGATAAGCGCGGTATCTGAGTAGTCTGGCCGGGAGGGGTTGGTTTCCACTGGTTCATGCCGATGATTTCGCCGGTAGCCACATCGACCTGAGCATTAAAATAGCCACCATTACCGGAACTCTGTGGCGTATTCCAACTTAGTGATAGGACTTGATGGTTATCAGCATCGCTGTAATTGGAAGTAAATTCCGTGCAACCAGCGGGGATAACAAAGTTCTGTTTAACTTTCTGGATAGCCTGAGCTAAGGAAGTACTTGAGACATTTGCAGCATAGACACTTGATGGTAGCAGGCTAACAGCTAGTAGGGATATGACCAGCAAGGCGGTCAATTTTAATCGGGTTTTCATCATTTCGCCACTCTCCTTGATGTTTGTTGTGCGTTATGTTTGTTGCTCTGTTCATTATTACGAGACCAGAGAACCAATCTTTCATCTAACGTAAAATAAAATTACCATCTGAGTGCCGATAGGGAACGTCAGTGATTGCTTTTATTTTAGCTATTTATTCAACTGTTAAGCTTTTACCAAGACAGCTATTGAAAGCTTTAGCTGTTAAGGTACGTATATTGATTAAGGGACAATATTGAGGAGGGTGACACATGAAACCAAGGTGGAAGATTTACCCGCGGGTTTTGGTGGTTATAATGTTGCTGACGGTAATGGTAACTCTACCACTGGCTGCTCGGGGAGCAACCAAAGACAGTGTAACTTATTCCATGCGTAATAACACGATCACTCTCAAATGGGGAGAAAAGCCAAGTGGAGGTTATGCTATTGCCATTAACAGTGTGCAGCGGCAAGGAGCTTACCTTACGGTCTATTATGCCTTGCGAAGCCCGGCACCAGGCGAATCAGTGACGACGGTTATTACTCATCCCCAAGCTAGTGCTGCTATCCCAAGCGGCAAAACGAGAATTATGCAGGTGCGACTAGTTCGCCAGACCTGGAAGGCGGTAGCGATACCGGTTAAAGTCAATGATTTGCCTGCCGTCGGTACTGCTGCTAATATGAAAAAACTATTGGAAGATGCCGGAGTGGGCAGCCGCCAGATATATATGATGGATGAGCGGGTGATGAAAAATGCCGCCGCACCGACTGCTACCGGGGCAGCGGTTGCGGATACTAAAACTGAAAATAGTTCGAGTGATTATTCCCATACCAACACCCAAGTAGTTGGGGTGGATGAAGCCGACTTGATCAAGACGGACGGTCAATATATCTATCAGATCATCGAGAATAAAGTGCGGATTATCAAGGCTTACCCAGCTACTGCCATGACCGCTGCCGCTACCTTGAGTTTCGAAGAGGGTTTCTATCCTTCGGAAATCTATGTCGATGGTAAATACTTAGTGGTAATCGGTAGTGGGGCGAGCAATTATTCGGCGGTCAATTCCGTGGAAACGAAAAGGATGATGTTTGCTCCGCCTTACTATCGAGTTAACGATGTTTCCCGGGTTAAGGTCTATGACATCACTGATCACGGGCAACCAAAATCAGTGCGGGAGGTTGAGGTATCGGGTAACCTCGTAGCTTCCCGTAAAATTGGCTCGGCTGTCTATCTGGTGACCAATCAAAATATTTATGGTTATCCGGGTGACCCTGGTTTTCCGGTTCCTTTGTACAAAGACAGCGTAACCGGCAATAAGGATATAAATATTGATTTTAAGGACATGCGTTATTTTCCAGGTTGTATTACTCCTAATTATCTGGTGGTTGCCGGCTTCAACATCGATTCCACGGCTAAGGCCAGTGTAGAAAGTTACCTGGGGGCTGGTAATCAGGTCTATGTTTCCCCGGGCCAACTCTATGTGACCGCCAATTATTATCCTGTAGGACCAAGGCCGCTTTTAATGCCAGCTCGTGATGGGGTAATGCCCCCAACGCCAGCTCCAACTAATGACACCACTCGGATTTTTAAGTTTGCTCTCGATAAAGGTAAGGTTTCTTACAATGCTCAGGGTGAGGTGCCTGGTCATGTCTTGAACCAGTATTCCATGGATGAAAACAATGGTTATTTTCGAGTTGCTACCACCACTGAAAACTATGCGGCTGTAAAAATGCCAAGTTCCAGTAATGGCCTTTATGTGCTGGATAGTAACCTTAAGAATGTGGGTAAAGTGGAGGGTATAGCTCCCGGTGAAAAGATCTATTCCGCTCGTTTTCTGGGCGATCGTGCTTATATGGTGACTTTTCGTACGGTTGATCCCTTTTATATCATTGATCTAAAGGTACCGACCAGCCCGAAGATTCTAGGTGCGCTCAAGATACCCGGTTACAGTGATTATCTGCATCCCTATGATGCTAATCATGTAATTGGGTTTGGCAAAGATACAGTAGAAATAGCTAATAAATATGAACCAGGCCAGACGAATGCTTATTACCTGGGTATGAAAATGGCGCTGTTTGATGTGACTGATGTCAAGAACCCGAAACAGGAATTTGTGGAAAACATTGGCGACCGGGGGACTGATTCCGAGCTGTTACACAACCCTAGGGCGTTACTGTTTTCCAAGGAGAAAAATCTGATTGCGTTTCCCGTAAGTTTACACCAAATTGAGGGAAGTCAGGTCGATCAGAGTGGGAACTTTCCAACTTATGGTGCTTTCACCTGGCAGGGTGCTTATGTTTATGGCCTTGATCTCAAGCAGGGTTTTAAACTCCAAGCCAAGATTACGCATATGAATAGTGACGACTATATGAAGTCAGGATATAACGGTTATGACTACCGTAAGATGGTTCAGCGGATTATTTATATCAAAGATACTCTGTATACTCTATCGCCGTCATTGATTAAGGCTAATGATTTGAACGGTTTCAAGGAGATCACGACCTTTAACTACTAAAGGTAAAGGCTCAAAATAGTGGGGAAGGACTGGCCTAATGTGGTCAGTCCTTTTACTTTCTATTCGGTACACTTCCGGTTAGCCAGCGACCTCCAGGTAGGTGACTTAGCAGGTAGGTGGCCGGTAGGGAACAGTACTCCTAGAAAGGCAATTCCCCGCCAGTAATCTAGTTCTTCCGGCCAGATTGGACTATTGCCATTCATTGTTTTCATAGAGTAAGTATTTCCACTTTCAGTGAGCAAAATGACCTGTAATTGTACCTACTATTAACAAAAACGCTCTATTTTTCATACCCTACTACAGGAGACAAAGCCGGTAGGCTTTAACATGTGGAGGTTGAGATTAAGCGATGGTCGTAAAAGCAAAGAATAGTTTATCATCCGCCAAGTCTAAAGAAAGTGAAACCCGCCTGGGACAGAAATTTGGCATTATGGGAGATGAGCTTGAGTATACCCTGATTCCTCCTGGCAAGTCAGTAGTAAAAGCCACGGAGAACGAGGACGATATTATGAGCCTGCTCCAAAAAATCTATGATCTAGTAGAAGCAGAACCTGGCTTAGGTCGGGAGCTTAAGGACAAGATAGCTCGACTATTAGCCAAATTTCACTATCAGGAGGAACCTGGTTTCACGGCGGAAGAAGCATATAAATCAATTGTTCGTGATTATCAAATGGTGCGCGATATTCCTGAACGCTCAGTTTCCAAACCCCGAAAGAATGAAAGACGAACGAGCAATAGAAGAGCCCCGGTCAGCCCAGGTTTAGTACCTCCACCTCTGACTAATCAATCATCCGCCAGCAAAGTACCAACGATCGAAGAGGTTCTGGCTGGTAGGCCATTTAGCCCTCGCGATTTCATGGTTAGCAGACCCCCGCAGAACCTGCGCCGACAACTACCTAGGCAGCAGTCGCGGGGTAATATGCCAGCCGTTATGCCAACTGCCATGCCTAGAGGCGGACGCCCACCGATGAGGGGCATGATGCCTCGAATGGGATTTGGCATGGGATTTCGGTTTATGGGGTTTCCCATGGGGCCGAATCGGCTAGGGAGAGGATTTTACGGACATCCGTGGTAGAATAATAGCATTATCTATAGTCAGAGGCGGATGAGTATTTATGGAACAAGTCGATATAGTTATTATTGGTGCTGGCGTAATTGGTTTGGCGGTGGCAGCTAAGCTAAGCCAGCAGTGGCCGGATGCGGTTATTGCTTTAATGGAAAGAAATCGGCGCTTTGGCCAAGAGACTTCTAGCCGTAACAGCGAAGTAATTCACGCTGGATTGTATTATCCGGCATCTTCATTAAAAACCAGATTATGCCGTGAAGGCAATGAGTTACTATACGAATATTGCTTGCGCACGGGTGTGCCCTACCGGCGTACCGGTAAATTAGTCGTAGCTTTAGCTGTCGGGGAAGAGCCAGCTTTAGAGGATCTATATACTCATGGTTGCCTGGTGGGAGCCAAAGTTGAATTGCTATCGGGTCATCAATGCCAAGAGTTAGAACCTTTGATACCAGCTCGGGCAGCCCTTTATTCTTATGATACTGGAATTGTTGATAGTGAAGGTTTAATGCGAGCTTTATATACCCAGGGCGTAACGCAAGGGGTAGCTATGTTATTTGCTACCACTTTACTGAGTGTTGCTAAGAGTAATGGTGGTTATCAGTTAAGAACGCCGCATGAGGTAATTAATGCAAGAGTGGTTATTAATTGTGCCGGTCTGGCAAGTGACCAGATCGCAAATCTAGTTGCTTGTTCACTGGACAAGCCGGCTTATCAGTTACATTACTGTAAGGGCGAATATTATTGTCTTCGGCGACGATTGCCGATCAA
>JBLNAS010000160.1:0-14411 GCA_050259475.1 Methylocystaceae bacterium | reverse complement strand
AAGGAAATAACTCTTTTAGGTCAGAATGTTAACTCCTACGGATTGGGGTTAGAGCGCAATATAGATTTTGCTGATTTGCTAAGTCTGGTTAATGAGGTACCGGGACTGGCACGTATAAGGTTTATGACCTCCCACCCGAAAGATATGAATAATAACCTGATCGCAGCAGTGGCTACCTTGCCCAAGGTCTGTGAACACATACATGCTCCCTTACAATCGGGATCAAATCGGATTTTAAAAGCCATGAACCGTCATTACAGCCGGGAAGATTATCTGCTGTTAGCCGCTAAGATCAGGGAACAGATTCCGGGGGTAGCTTTAACATCAGATTTAATTGTCGGGTTTCCGGGGGAAACCGATGAGGAATTTGCGGACACTCTGGATATGGTTAGAAGCGTAAGCTTCGAGTCGGCTTTTACCTATATCTACTCACTGCGTCGAGGCACCAAAGCGGCTGAAATGGAAGGGCATTTAAGTTGGAATGAGAAACGTGACCGACTACTGGAGTTAAATAAGGTGCAACATCAAATTGCTTTGTATAAAAACCAAGCCTTAGAAGGTAGCTGCCAAGAGGTATTAGTGGAAGGTCCAAGTAAAACCGATGCTCTAGTATTAACGGGAAGGACACGCAGTAATCGAATAGTCAATTTTACTGGTGATGCATCCTTTTATGGGCGGCTGGTTAATGTTAATATAATTAAGGGCAAATCTTTTGCTCTCGAGGGTAAGTTGAATGATTGATCGGAGGATACTTAGGTGAATAAAGAAGAGATTATTAGACAAGCTATGCAATTAGGAGATGCTATTGCCAGCTCTGCTGAATTGCAGGATTTGAAACAAGCACAAGATGCCGTAACAGCGGACCCCGTTGCTTATCAAGTAATAATGCATTTTCAACAAGTAAGAAATAATGCGGATAATAAGATGCGGCAGGGTTTGGCTCTAAGCCAAGAAGAGGAAAGCGCTTTGGAGCAAGCGGAAAAGTCAATCAAGGATGATTTAAAGGTTCAGGCTTTAATTGAGGCGCAGGACAGCTTTGATAATATTATGCAATCAGTATATTTTGTTATAAATCAGGCTATTAGCGGTCCCTCTTGCGGTAGTGGTTGTGAAAGTTGTGGGGGTCACTGCTCCTAAAGGGCGGTTTTTTAGTAATTACGAAATGACTTAGGGGCAACCTTAAGTCTTTTCTTTTGGGGGGAGAAACTGTTGTCTGGGCTAACGCCAATGATGCAGCAGTATACCAGTATTAAACAGAACTATCCCGATTGTCTGTTGATGTTTCGCTTGGGTGATTTCTATGAAATGTTTTTTGCTGATGCCCAGGTAGCAGCGCGGGAACTTGATATTGTCCTTACCGGACGTGATGGTGGACTGCAGGAGCGTATCCCCATGTGCGGTATTCCTCATCATGCCCTGGATACTTACTTAGCTCGCTTATTAGAAAAAGGATTTCGGGTAGCTATCGCTGATCAGATGGAAGATCCTAATCTGGCTCGGGGTCTGGTAGACCGTCAGGTCACCCGGGTGGTAACGCCCGGTACGATTACCGATGAGGCTTTACTGCCAGATGATCGGGCTAATTACTTGGGTTGTTTAGTAGAAAATGAAGATGGGGCTGGTTTTGCTTTTATCGACGTTGCTGCCGGTAATCTACATATCCTTGATGCTGGGGATAAGGCGACGATAACTGATGAATTATTGCGGACGAAACCCTGTGAGTTGTTAGCAGCTAAAGTGCCAATTAACGGGGAAGTATTACAACGATTTATCGCTATTCAGCCAACCTGTGTTATAACCTTCGGCCAGGATGACTGGTTTGAAAGTGGCATGGCTCACAATCGCTTAAATCAGCAGTGGTCCCCCACCTTGGATACTAATAAAATTCCGCCCTTAGCAATCATGGCTGCTGCAGCTTTATTATTTTTTCTTGATCATACGCAGCGTCGTAGTCTCACTCACTTAAAGCTGCCTCAGGTTTATCGAACGGATGAATATGTCCAGATTGATGCTATGAGCCGCCGCAATCTGGAATTATCGCAGAATTTAAGGGATCAAAGCAAAGAAGGAACGCTGCTCAAGGTTTTGGATCAATGTAGTACTTCGGTGGGAAAAAGAACATTAAAAAACTGGCTGGAACATCCTCTAACCAGAGTAGGTCCGATAGAACGCCGCCAAAATGCGATTCAGGAGTTGCTAGATAATCCAACTTTACGCGGGCAACTAAGACAGAAATTGGCTATGACAAGTGATTTAGAGCGAATATGTGCCAGGCTAGGAGGTATGACAGCTTCCCCCCGTGATTTAGGAGCGGTGCTTAGCACTTTAGGTTTATTACCGGAGATAGTTGGCCTGAAATCTAATGTAAAATCACCTTTTTTAAAACAGTTATTAGGATTTGATCCAATCAGGGATTTGCGAGTCAGCCTAGAGATGGCTTTAGGTGAAGAGTTGCCTCAGAATGCTATGCAGGGTGGTATTATACGCTCGGGTTTTAATTCGGAAGTCGATGAACTAAAAGGACTATCTCGTGATGGTAGTCAATGGTTGATTGATTACGAGCAGCAAGAGAAAGAACGCACCGGTATTAAATCCCTTAAGGTTGGTTACAATAAGGTTTTTGGCTATTATATTGAGATTACTAGGGCTAATTTAGCAACTATACCAGGTGATTACATAAGGAAGCAAACCTTAGTCAATGGTGAAAGATTTATTACTGAAGAATTGAAGAATTATGAGCATAAAATACTGGGTTCCCGCGAGAAGCTCCAGCGTTTGGAATATGAACTGTTTTGTGAGTTACGTCAGGTGGCAGCAGGATATATCAAGGCCATGCAGGAGGTGGCAGCTTGCTTAGGGCAGCTTGACTGTTTGGTAGCTCTCACCGAGGTTGCCTATTTAAGGAATTATGTACGTCCCAAAATAACGGGGGAACGTCGCAGTCGGATTCGAGCCGGAAGACATCCCGTAGTGGAAGATAATTTACGGGGAGAGCGCTTTGTTTCCAATGACAATAGCTTTGACCATGATCATTTTACAGCGATTATAACTGGCCCTAATATGGGAGGCAAAAGCACCTATATAAGGCAAGTAGCTCTAATTCATATTATGGCTCAGATGGGCAGCTTTGTGCCAGCTGAAGCAGCAGAGATTGGTATTACTGATCGCATCTTTGCTCGAGTAGGGGCCGCTGATGATTTAGCCGCCGGGCAGAGCACCTTTATGGTAGAAATGACGGAGGTCGCTACCATTCTAAGGGAAGCAACTGCCCGTAGTTTAATCTTGCTTGATGAAATCGGCCGTGGCACAAGTACTTATGATGGGATGAGTATAGCCCGGGCGGTAATAGAGGATCTAGTATACCGGTTAAAAGCCAGAACCTTGTTTGCAACTCATTATCATGAACTGACGGCTTTAGAGGAATTACCGGGAGTATTTAACCTGTTTGTTTCAGTAGTAGAGCAGGGTGAGCAAATAATATTTATGCGCAAGGTATTACCAGGAAAAGCTGATCGCAGTTATGGTATTCAAGTAGCGCAGTTAGCTGGTATTCCAGGACGAGTAGTAGAAAGAGCAAGATTAATATTGAGTGAACTGGAAAACAATCAACAGCTATCTCATGAGGGCGTTTTAGTACAACCAGGTCTGTTTGATGAAGAACACCCGGTGGTAGAAATATTGCGCGATCTAAATCTTGATCAAATCAAACCGATTGAAGCCTTGCAGTATTTATATCAATGGAAGAAAATGGTATAGGTCGTAGGGTCGCTTTTTATTAAGGAGATGATTGCACTGCACATTGGCATAGATGTGGGAGGTACCTTTACCGACGGCGTTTTACTGGATGGTGGACAGGTGATCAGAACTACCAAGATAGCTACTGATCATAATGACCTAAAGGGTACTCTCATGGAAGCCTTGGATGTACTAATATCTGGGGCTAAACCCCAATCAGTTGAGAGACTGGTATTATCGACTACTCTGATCACCAATACTATTGCCACCGATAGTGGTGAACCCACAGGGCTTATGGTTATTCCAGGTCCAGGAATGTTAGTTAGTGATCTCGGTCTTCCTGGATATGCCGAGGTATTAAGTGGAGCAGTAGACTTTCGTGGTCGCATTACCGAGCCCTTAAATGACCTGGAGATTGCTGAGGCTGTTAAGCGAGCAGATGAACAGGGTATAAGAACCATGGCGGTGGTAAGCAAATTTTCAGGACGTAATCCTGAACTCGAATTAGAGGTAGCCCGTAAGGTGCAGACCCTATGCCCACAGATGAAAACGGTTATTGGTTCATCCGTGGCCGGAGGCTTAAATTTTCCTCGGCGGGTGGTTACAACTTACTATACCGCGATGACGATTAGCCTGTGGCAGCAGTTTACCCAGGCTCTCGAAGATGCCGTAAAGGCAAGAGGAATTGTCTGTCCCATCTCAGTTTTAAAAGCTGATGGGGGAATTATTGATCTGGCGAGTTCTTTAGCTCAGCCCTGTGAAACTATCTTTTCTGGTCCTGCTGCTAGTGCAATGGGGGCCATCGCTATGGTTAATCCAACGGGGCCTGCGGTAGTAGTCGATATTGGTGGTACTACCACTGATCTGGCACTAATTCTTGATGGTGAACCATTGTTAGCGTCACGGGGAGCTCGGATACTTGGGCGTTACAGCCAAATACATTCAGTTGCAGTATCTTCTTTGCCGCTTGGTGGTGATAGCTTGGTGGCTCTCGATAAAAGTCGGGAAGTGGTAGTTGGTCCGAAACGAGTAGGCTCAGCCGCCTGCTATGGTGGTAGTAATCCGACGCCTACTGACGCCTACAACATTATTAACCGTGGTATTTTTGGCAATCTTGATAATTCCGAAGATGCTTTCCGAGAATTGGCTTTAGCCTGCAATTTATCTTTATCAGAGATAGCAGCTGAAACCCTACGAGTATTGGTGGGTGGCATCTACGATGGTATATTAACCATGTTCCGCAACTGGGAAGAAGAGCCGGCATATAAGGTCTGGGAGATTGTTAATCGACGGAAAATTAAGCCACAGGTCATCATTGGCGTAGGTGCTGCGGCCAAATTAGCGGTACCTAACCTGGCTACACTATTTGCTGCTCAGCCGATATTACATGCTTATACCCCGGTGGGTAATGCTATCGGGGCAGCGGTCGCGCGGGCTACCTTGCAATTAAAACTACATGTTGATACTACTACTGGTCGTTATAATTGTGATTTAGATGGGCTAAGGGGTGAAGTTCCTCGACGGTTTACTAATGACGATGCAGTTAAATTGGCAGAAAAGCTGCTCATAACGGCAGCTAATCTTAGGCAGATGGAGATTGATCCAGAAACGGTTAAGTGGTTCATGAATGAGCAATTCAATGTGATTCGAGGGTGGGATTCTGCCGGCAAAATTTATGATATTGGTGTCAAGATAGCGGCCGGGGTAATTCCTGAATATAGGGGGGCAATATAATGGCGGATAAACCAACCGGAATTGTATTCTTTCCCGCTTTTGATTGGGCTATTTCCCCCACCCACCCGGAGCGGGAGGAGCGTTTGCTTTATACCCGCGATCAATTGTTTGAAGAAGGTATCATGGATCATCCCTCGGTATTAGAAATGCAGCCTCGGCTTGCAACTGCGCATGATATTGCTCGAACACATTTTTGTGTACCTGGCGTAGCTAATATTGCTTCCCAGGCTCATTTGATAGCTGCTGGCGGAGCACTTACCATCGGTGATGCTTTTATTAAGGAGCGGATAAAGAATGGTTTTGCTTTAGTCCGCCCACCTGGACATCATGCCATGCGGGTAAGCCATGGCAATCGCGGATTCTGTAATATTAACAATGAAGCGATTTTGGTTGAATACCTGCGCAGTAAATACCAAATTCATCGCATTGCCATAGTTGATACTGATGTTCACCATGGTGATGGGACGCAGGATATTTTCTGGCATGATCCTGATGTCCTCTTTATTTCTTTTCATCAAGATGGGAGAACTCTTTACCCGGGTACCGGATTTATGGAAGAGATGGGGGGGCCGCTGGCTCTGGGCACTACCATAAATGTACCTTTACCGCCTGGTACTACTGATGAAGGTATTCTTTATGTGCTTGATGATTTAGTGATGCCATTATTAAAAGCCTTTAAACCCCAGGTTGTTATTAATTCGGCCGGTCAGGATAATCATTTTTCAGACCCCTTGGCCAATATGTGCTTTTCAGCTCGCGGCTATGCGTTATTAAATCAGCGTTTAGCACCAGATATTGCGGTGTTAGAAGGCGGATACTCAGTTGAAACTGCGTTGCCCTACATTAATACCGGGATTATTATGGCGATGGCTGGATTGGATTTTTCTGCGCTGCGAGAGCCAGACTATGAAGCTGATAAGTTTAGGGAAAGCCCGCAACGCATGGCACAGTTAAGGGCTATTGTTGAGCACCAAGGTGAAATATTTGACCAGAGAAATAAACTAGTGGAAGATGCTCGTAAGAAATACGGAACTAGCTGGCAAAGGCGGCGCAACGTATATTATGATACTGATCATATCCAAGAGCAGCAGCAGGAGAACTTGCGGCTTTGTCCCGATTGTTCCGGATTACTCACGATTAATTCCCAAGCTCGAGGCTATGATGCTCTTTGTTTGGTGCTGCCATATGGGGCTTGCACTTCTTGTCGCCAAATAGCTGAGGAAACCTATCAAACAGCCCGTAGCCATCATCATGATTATGTTTATTACCAGGATAAACCGAGAGATCACTTCCAAGTTTATGACTGTAAGCGTCAAGAGGGGAATACAATCTGATGACGATTAGAGTGCTCAATGACCGACTAATTAATCAGATTGCTGCTGGCGAAGTAGTAGAGCGACCCGCGTCGGTAGTAAAAGAACTGGTGGAGAATAGCCTTGATGCTGGTGCTACCCAGATTGAGGTAGAAATTATAGAAGGCGGCCGGGGCATAATCAGAGTTATGGACAATGGTACTGGCATATCGGCTCGGGAGATTGAACTGGCTTTTACTCGGCATGCCACCAGTAAACTAGCCAGCGAATCGGATTTAGACGCGATTATGACCATGGGTTTCCGTGGGGAAGCATTACCTAGCATTGCTTCGGTAGCGAAAATAAGAATGGTCTCCTCGATCGATGGCATAGAAGGTTATGCTTTGGAG
Source organism: Methylocystaceae bacterium (assembly GCA_050259475.1). Lineage (GTDB taxonomy): Bacteria > Bacillota > Syntrophomonadia > Syntrophomonadales > JBLNAA01 > JBLNAA01. The sequence continues at coordinate 7,240 of JBLNAS010000160.1, read as the reverse complement.
ATAGCGGGTGGATCGGTCACTACTAAAGGGATTCATGCCTCGCCGTTGGGAACCATGATTGAAGTTAGAGATCTTTTTTATAATGTACCTGCCCGACTAAAGTTTTTAAAGAGCACGGTTACCGAATCACTTCAGGTGCATAATACAGTTTTTAAGTTATCAGTCGCCCATCCGGAAGTAGCTTTTAGTTACCGACAAAATGAACGCTTGTTATTTAAGACCCCGGGTAACAACCAGTTGGAAGCAGTCTTAGGAGCGGTAAAAGGCAATAACTACAGTGAGGGATTTCTTAAGGTTAAACAAGACGGAGAATATCAGGTCTGGGGATTAACTTCCAGACCAGAGATAAAGCGGAAGAACCGGCGGGAAGAAATGTTCTTTGTCAATCGAAGACCAGTGCATAGCCCATTGTTACTAAGGGCTATCGATGAAGCCTATCGAGGGCGACTGATTAGTGGTGAGTTTCCTGCGTGTTATTTACAGCTTGACCTCCCTCCGAGTGAGATCGATGTTAATGTCCATCCCCAGAAGTCGGAGGTTCGTTTTCGCGATGAGGATAGGGTGTTTAAAACGGTAGCTGGTGCGGTTAGGTACGCTTTGGATAGTCACAATAAGCAAACCTGGCAGACTTCACAAGCTTCTACGCCAATATATCAGTCTTCTCACGAGCAAACCCATTGTGGGTTTGCTGAATCAAGGGTTAGTTATGTCAGCCCAGCTGCATTGGATTTTACTTCCTTAAGGGAACCGGTAAGTGTACATACTATACCTGATAATTTGCTTATTGCTCAAACCACCGACTTTTTGGTTTTGGGGCAAATGTTCGATTCTTACATTATGGTAGCCAGTGGTGAGGCGTTTCTTTTGGTGGATCAGCATGCCGCTGATGAAAGCTTACGGTACCATGAATTAATAAATAATACTAATTTGTGGCAGGCTCAGGATCTATTGCTGCCAGTTACTATCACGGTAGGTAAACGTCGGATAGCTGAATTTGACACCATTCAAGAGCAACTGGCCAAGGTCGGATTTCTTGCCGAAGTGATGGGAGATGAGCTGCTGATTCTACGGTCGGCTCCTGCCATTGCTCAGGGAAGAGAGGAAGAGATTTTTGGTTGGCTGTTAGATGATCTCTTTACTGGCGAACTGGGGATAGAGGAAAAAGAATTCTTTCGCCAAACTGTAGCTTCCTTGGCCTGTCACCAAGCGGTTAAAGCCCGGCAACGACTCAATAAATTGGAGATGGAAGACCTGGTAAAAAGACTAATTGGTACACCCGAGGCAGCCCATTGTCCTCATGGACGGCCTACCTATATTGGCCTAGCAGAATCAAAGGTCGCGGAGTGGTTTAAACGATGACCTATCAGCGCTTGATAATGACTTCTAGTCAACGTAATGAAGATGATATTGAACCTGGGGCAGTGCAGATGGCTAGAGAATTAGGGATTGAGGTTGTTAAGCGCAACCGTCAAGCGATTGCTACCCTGGCCAAAGCTTATGAAGTAGATGGTGTTATAGTGTGGCAGGATAATGGGCCGGTGCTTCATTTAGCGGGGCAGAAGTTTTTTTTCCACCCGTCCATGGCCAAGGCACGGATTTCTATGCTGCGCAAAGATTTGATTAAAGATCCGATGCTTACAGCGATGAACCTGCAAGCCGGGGATACCATTCTCGATTGCACCTTGGGATTGGGTGCTGATGCTATCGTAGCAGCCTTTGCTACTGGAGAAAGTGGTATGGTTACCGGTCTGGAAAAAAATCCAGTACTGGCAGCTTTAGTGGCCTATGGCATGACCCATTATGCCACCGACATGAAGTGTTTAGCCGCTGCCATGCAAAGGATTAGGGTCATTAACGACAACCACCTATCGTATCTAACGGATTTACCTTCCAATACCTTTGACATAATATATTTTGACCCTATGTTTCGCCAGCCACTCCAGGCGAGTTCCGGAATTAAGCCCTTACGCCTCTTAGCCGAAGGGTCACCCCTGGAAACTGAAGCTTTGCAGGAAGCTATTCGGGTAGCGAAAAAACGCGTGGTATTTAAGGAGCGAAACGGTAGTCCGGAATTTAATCGCCTTGGCTGTGAGCAGGTGATTGGAAGTGCGTCTAGTCCAATTGCTTATGGTATTATCGAGGCGGGGAGGTGAAGTCCGCCCATGCATACATTAGTCGCTATCGTTGGCCCTACCGGGGTTGGTAAGAGCGAAATAGCCACTTTGGTCGCCGAAAAAGTTAACGGTGTAATACTATCTTGCGATTCGATGCAGGTGTACCAGGGGCTTGATATTGGCACCGCCAAACCAAATGCGGAGACACAGCAGCGGGTACCGCATCGTATGATTGACTTAGTGCCACCGTCAGCTGAATTTACAGTAGCGGAATATCAGGCTAAAGCAGTAGAAGCGATTGCTGAACTTCAGCTGGAAAATCGCCTGCCCATACTAACGGGGGGGACCGGTCTCTATTATCAAGCGGTGGTTGACGGCTATAGCTTTGCTTGCCACGATGATGCACGCTCTTACCGATTAGAGCTGCAGGAAGAAGCTGAACAGAAGGGCTTAGGTTATCTTTACCAAAGACTGCAACAATTAGATCCGAGCAGTGCGAATAGCATTGCTCCTACCGATATGAGGAGAATCATCCGCGCCTTAGAAGTTTTTGCTTTAACCGGCAAGCCTTTATCCGCGCAGGCAACTCGTAAAAATGATAAATATTCTTTATTGGCTTACGGGATAAATCGGGAACGATTTGAGCTCTATCGACGTATAGATGATAGAGTAGATGAAATGCTAGCTCGTGGGTTAGTTAAAGAAGTAGAAAACCTAGCTGCCAGTGGCTTAAGCATTCACTGTACTTCCATGCAAGGAATTGGCTACAAAGAAATTCGTTGGTTTTTAGAGGGAATGACTAGTTACCAAGAAGCGATTGATCTGATAAAAAGAGAGAGTCGGCGTTATGCCAAACGACAACTCACCTGGTTTAAACGTGACACCAGAATAAAATGGTTAGATTTGTCAAACATTAATATAGCCGAAGCGGTGGAAAAAATTTGTGAAGATTTGGAAGGACTCTCAGGGGGCACGTAGAATATCAAGGGGAACAGATAGACAGAGTAGAGAAAATTCAAAAAATATTAGTCGCGGCGGGAGGTAGGTAAATAAATGAGCAAGAACCAGTTAAACCTGCAGGATGCGTTCCTGAACCAGGTAAGGAAGGAACGTATTCCAGTTACCATATACCTGGTGAATGGCTTCCAAATTAAAGGCATGGTTAAGGGTTTTGACAACTTTACAGTGATAATTGAACTCGAAGGCAAACAACAGATGGTATATAAACATGCAATATCCACGGTAGCTCCAGTCAGGCAGGTAAATATTTTGAGTATAGAACAAAAGAGTGAGGAGCTTGATTAATCGGGACATCTGAAAAATAATTGCGATATTTTGCGGGCTTTAGGGCCCGCTTTTCCATTACCACTAAAGATGAAGATATTGCATAACGTATCTCCGGCTAGATGGTACCATATACTGGTCGTAAAGAACTAGATGGATGGTGAAAATGGTGGAAATATCTCTCCGTTTCCCACCGGAAAAGGTCGCTGCGAAAACAATCGCACAACCAGTATGCAGGCTAGCATTAGGGAGTGGTCTGGATGACCTTGATCGTCTGGTAGGACTTGGTGAAATCAAGGCGATGATGAGAGAGATAATCGCCTATGTCTATATCCAAAAAGAAAGAAATTTGCACAGTTTAAGAAATGATCCTTGCGCCCTGCATATGGTGTTAACTGGAAATCCGGGAACCGGTAAGACGACGGTTGCTCGTATTTTTGGTCGAGTGCTTAAAGATAACCAGGTAATAACCCGAGGGCATCTGGTTGAGGTGGAGCGAGCAGATTTAGTCGGTGAGTATGTGGGTCATACTGCGCAAAAGACTCGAGAACAGATCAAGAAGGCTTTGGGAGGCATTCTCTTTATTGATGAGGCTTATACCCTTGCCCAAGGGGGAAGCCGGGATTTTGGCCAGGAAAGCATTGCTACCTTGGTTAAATCGATGGAGGAGAACCGGGATAATCTAGTAGTGATCCTGGCGGGTTATCCTGATAATATGGAGAGGTTTATCCGCTCTAATCCAGGACTGGTTTCGCGTTTCCCCCTGATACTTAAGTTTCCGGATTATAATCAAACTGAATTACTACAAATAGCTCTGCAGATGTATACTGAGCGTGATTATGAGCTGACTGGCCGTGCCCAATGGCGGTTAAAGGGCATTCTAGCAGGGGATATCGCTGGCGGGAAAAATGGTAATGCCCGGCTAGTGCGAAATATAGTAGAAAAATCTGTTCGCGTTCAAGCCTTAAGGCTTTATGGGTTAGGACGTAAACCAGATCGGCAAGAATTACGTCTAATTGATGATATTGACCTTCCACGTTGGTACAATACAAACTGGACTTCTGAGAATGGGGTATGGAATAATGACATTGCCAGTGAGCATCGATCAATACGAAGAACAACTGAAGCCGGTTTATCAGCAAATTAACCAGGTAGCCCAAAACAACCAATTAAAAGTATTAAATGCCTACCGGGATCATAAGCTGCGGGAAACACATTTTCGCAATTATACCGGGTATGGTTATGGAGACAGTGGCCGGGATATAATGGAAAAAATATGGGCCCAGATTTTCGGTGCTGAGGATGCACTGGTACGTTCCGGAATAATTTCCGGTACCCACGCATTAACCTTAGTTCTAAATGCACTTTTAAAACCGGGAGACGAACTTTGTTCATTAACCGGGGCACCTTATGACACATTACAACAGGTTATTGGTACCAGAGGGGTATCCTCACAAGCCTTACTTAAACGAGGCATTAAATATCGCGAACTGGCCCTTAAGTCTGATGGGACAGTGGACATGCCAGCGATAGATGTCATTATTAACTCCCAAACTAGTTTAGTATTAATCCAGCGTTCGCGAGGTTATTCCTGGCGGAAATCTCTGGGCGGAAAAGAAATCGAAGCGATGGTTAGCGCTGTGCGCAAGGCTAACTCACAGGCCATTATCCTGGTTGATAATTGTTATGGCGAATTTGTGGAAGCAAGTGAGCCATGTAATCACGGGGCTGATTTAGTTGCTGGATCATTAATAAAAAATCCTGGGGGAGGGTTAATACCCGGAGGTGGATATATTGCCGGGCGGCAAGACCTGATAGTGCTGATAGCTGAATGGCTGACGGCTCCTGGTTTAGGCAAAGAGATTGGCCCAACATTAATAGATCAACGGCTCATGTTTCAAGGTTTATTTATGGCACCTTCGGTAGTAGCCAATGCCTTAAAAGGTGCGGTATTATTGTCCTTAGTGATGGAGAAGATTGGTTATCAGGTGAGCCCGGGAGCCTGGGAACCCCGGTTTGACATCGTCCAGGCAGTTAATCTCGGGTCAGCTAAAAGAGTATTAGAGTTTTGCCAAACTGTACAGCAGATGAGTCCAGTGGACAGCCAGGTAAATTTGGAGTATGGTGACATGCCGGGTTATGATGAACCAGTAGTTATGGCAGCTGGTACTTTTGTTCAGGGTTCATCCATCGAGTTATCATGTGATGCTCCCCGCAGGGAGCCTTATACTGCCTACTGGCAGGGGGGTCTTACTTATGAACATACACGGTGTGTGATAGAGGAGATTTATTACCGGTTTCGCGAGTAGCTCTCTAAAGGAAGGGCAAATCTTGGTCTGGAAAGGGATGGGGATTTGTTAAGTGAGTTGGAGCAGACTTATTTATTAGCCTTATACCAAGTTAAAGGCATTGGTAATTTAGCTTTGCAGGCCATACATAATCAGCAACTCTCTTTTCAGCAAGTATGGGAAGACCCTGAGTTATTAGTAAACCATAGAATTATTGATCGAACGGTTAGGGACATGCTAATGGTAAGTAAAAGATATTTAACCCCGGAGGCATGTCTAGATGAATTGTCGAACGCAAAATGCAGCTATCTTACCCGCTGGACATCCAATTATCCTTCTGGTTTAGAGCAGTTGCATGATGTTCCGGCCGTGCTTTATTATCAAGGCAATGCTAAATTATTTAGCCAAGTTATGGTAGCAATTGTGGGTTCTAGAACCGCTACGGTTTATGGTAAAAAGGTAGCCGCCAGCTTCGGCGGACAGTTTGGGGAGGCAGGACTAACCGTGGTTAGCGGCGTAGCTCGTGGCATTGATAGTGCAGCTCACCGAGCGGCTTTGGCAACGGATGGTTCCACTATTGGGGTTCTGGGCAGTGGGATTAATGTGGTTTATCCACCGGAGAATATGCCATTATATCAAATGATTGCTGAAAATGGTTTGCTGCTCAGTGAGTTTACCTTGGGAACTAAACCTAGTGCTGGAAATTTCCCGCGTCGTAATCGCATTATTGCCGCTCTTGCTCAGGCGGTAGTGGTGGTGGAAGCCAACGATAAGAGTGGGGCATTAATTACTACCGATCATGCACTAGAGCTTGGTCGTGATGTCTGGGCGGTTCCTGGTCCGATTACCTCACCACAATCAAGGGGTACCAACGGATTAATAAGGGATGGTGCATTACTTGCATTAGAAGCGGGGGAAATTATAAATAGCCTCGTACCTGGTATACAACGGGGACAATTAAAACCACAGACTGTTAGTTTAACACTAGAAGAAGGCAGGATTATTGAAGTTATCGGCGAATATCCTGTGCATTTGGATGAAATTGCCGCATCCCTGGATTTTCCCCGCGGGGAATTAAGCAGTTTGTTACTTAAGTTGGAACTAAAGGGCATAATAATCTGCTTAGCAGGTAACCACTATGTGAGAAATAATTAGTTACGTTGAGGTGAGTTTTTTGGCAGACAAAGTTCTGGTCATCGTCGAGTCGGCGGCCAAGGCTAAAACTATTGGGAAATTTTTAGGTAGGAATTATGCCATTAAGGCTTCAGTGGGGCATATCCGCGATTTACCCAAAAGTAGTTTAGGCGTAGATGTTGAAAGCGGATTTGTTCCCCGCTATATAACTATTCGTGGTAAAGGTGAACTACTGAAAGAAATTAAAGAAGAGGCAGCGAAAGCTGGAAAAGTACTTCTTGCAACTGACCCGGATCGTGAGGGTGAGGCCATTGCATGGCATCTTGCTCAGGCAATTAATCTAAATCCGAGTAGTTTGTGCCGGATTGAATTTAATGAGATAACCAAGGATGCAGTTAAAAGGGCAGTGAAAAATCCCCG
>JBLNAS010000159.1:0-9129 GCA_050259475.1 Methylocystaceae bacterium | reverse complement strand
TACCGATGGCGGTGATTAAGGCTCGGATTTCAGTACTAGAAAGTATCTTATCCAGCCGCGATTTCTCCACATTCAAAATCTTTCCCCGCAAGGGGAGGATCGCCTGGATATTCCGGTCGCGTCCACTCTTAGCGGAGCCACCTGCCGAATCACCTTCAACCACGTATATTTCGCACAAGGCGGGATCTTTCTCCGCGCAGTCAGCCAACTTGCCAGGCAGGGAGGTGCTCTCAAGTGCCGTTTTACGGCGGGTTAATTCCCGAGCTTTCCGCGCTGCCTCTCTTCCTCTTTTGGCCTGCAGGGTCTTTTCAATAATCTTTTTGGCCGCGGCGGGGTTTTCATTTAAGTAATCCTCGACATTGGAGTAGACGGCATTTTCTACGATACTACGCACAAAGGTATTACCCAGTTTGGTCTTAGTCTGCCCTTCAAATTGGGGTTCCTTGACTAGGACTGAGATGATAGCAGCCATCCCTTCCCGGATGTCCTCGCCCATCAGGTTACCTTCAGCATCTTTAATCAGGTTGTTCTTACGAGCATAATCATTTATTACCCGGGTAAGGGCGTTCTTGAAACCAATTTCATGGGTACCGCCCTCCTGGGTATGGATGTTGTTAGCGAAAGAATAGATGTTTTCACTGTACCCCGTATTATATTGGATCGCGGTTTCGACCACTAAATCTTCACTCTTGATCTCAAAATAGATCGGTTTGGTATTTACCGCTTCTTTGTTTTTATTGAGATAGACAACAAAATCCTTGATGCCACCTGTTGTGTGATAAGTAAATATCCGGTCATTTCGCTCATCATTAAGGACAATGCTGAGTCCTTTGTTAAGAAAGGCCAGTTCCCGCAGGCGTTGTCCCAAAGTCTCGGAATTGAAATCGACGGTTTCGGTAAATATCTCTTCATCAGGTTTAAAGGTTATGGAAGTCCCATTTTCGTAATTCGCACCAATTACCGTCAATTTGGTTACGGGTTTACCTCGCTCATAACGCTGCTTAAACTGCTTGCCATCCCTTTTAACGATTACTTCCATCCACTCAGCGAGGGCATTAACCACCGATAGACCAACTCCGTGCAGACCACCCGAAATCGTATAACCGCTGCCGCCAAATTTAGCTCCCGAATGTAAGGTAGTAAGAATGACTTCCAGGGCTGGTTTGTTCATTTTAGGATGCATGTCCACTGGAATTCCGCGCCCATTATCAATAACCGTTAAAGTATTATCTGGATGAATTATGACATCGATATGGTTACAATAACCGGCCACGGCCTCGTCAATACTGTTATCTACCAGTTCGTAAACCAAGTGGTGTAGTCCGCGTACCCCCGTAGTACCAATGTACATACCCGGGCGTTTGCGTACTGCTTCTAAGCCTTCTAGTACCTGTATATCAGAAGCATCATAAGTTCCATTGCCATTGTGGTTAGGTTCCAATTTAGTAGCCCTCCTTATATGGTGCCTGCCCTCTTTTTTGCAGGGTGGTCGAGGAAATCGGGGATAAATAAATTTTATCTCCAGTAATTATCAGCGACTTTTCTTTACCCACGCCACCGATACGAATCAATTTTCTTTCGGCAATTCCTAATTCTATTATATCTTTGGTGGCACGCCCTAAGGGGTACTCATTATCTAGATTAACTATAGCCACGATTTCATCGGTACCGATCAGATAATCATTTCCCAGATGTAAAAACAACAGTTAATCCCCCTTGTTGCCCTGCACTGAGCCCTGATCAATCATCATACCATGATAATTATCAAACAGCTCATGATTAAATTCTACTGTAGTAATTATAACCTGATATTGGGCAGATGATAAAACTTCAGCTAAACGCAGCCGCCGCTGGAGATCAAGTTCGGAAAATACCTCATCGAGTAAAAACACTGGATAGTTACCGGTGACCATCTGGTAACACTCGATTTCCGCCAGTTTTAGCGCAATCGCCAAATTACGTTGTTCCCCCTGGGAGGCATAATTTTTCGCTAATTGCTGACCCAGATAAAAATTTATATCTTCACGATGGGGCCCAATTAGGGTATTGCGCATCCTTTTTTCTTTGTCACTAGCATTTTTATAGGCCTCTAGATACCAAGCCGTAATTTTTTCAGTTTCAATATGTCCCCCAGGAACATTGGTTGATAATACATATTTAAGTTTTACTTCTTTCTTCTCTCCGGTCAAGGCACTATAAAAATAGTCCATTCGCTTTTCTAATTTTTTTACCCATCCTAACCGAGTAAGGGTTATATAGGCTCCACTTTCTGCCAAGATGCCTTCTAGGGTTTGATTTAAGGCCTGGTTTCCACTACCCTGGCGCAGCAAATAATTCCGCTGCTTTAAAGCAGCGCTATAAATCTGTCCCTGGCGGTGATATTCGGTATATAACTGATCAAGAGCATAGTCGAGAAAACGACGCCTTAAGGAAGGAGGCCCTTTGATTAAATAAAGATCCTCCGGCGTGAATACTGCAGTTTTTAGACGATCAGGGTGATGGGCCGCCACCTTTTTGTTACCCATTCGATTACTACGTGCACTGCCTTTACTATACTCGGTGCTCCATTCGCGGTGAACATCCTTTTCTTCATAGACTCCCCGTAGGGCATAACCTTCCGCACCCTGCTTAGTCATTTGTTGGTCAGTCGCCCCGCGAAATGAATTTCCGCTGGACAATACACTAATCGCTTCGAGAATATTAGTCTTGCCCTGGGCATTAGCACCATAGAGAACATTTATTCCCGACCCAAAAAAGATGGTCTCCCCTGCCAGATTTCTAAAATCACGGGAGAGGAGATAAAGTAACTGCAATCTTTTTTACACCCCTTAGGCCGTCCGTAAAGGAACCAGCACATATTTATACTCATTTATTTCAGGAGCGGTTACCAAAGCTGGGCTTAGTGAACCGGTTAATTGTAAAACAATTTTATCGGTTTCCGCTTGCAGTAATTTAAAAATATCCAGCATATATCGGGTATTGAAAGATATTTTTAGATCTTCCTGCCCGGATAATTCGTGTCCTTCAATAAGTTCTTTCATTTCACCCATTTTTTCAGAATAGGAGGTTACTACAATTTCTTCTTGTCCAAAGACCATCTGGACTTTTTTGATCGTTTTATCGTCAGTAGGCATTAAAACTGCTCTTTCCAGAACATCTACTAATATTGCGGGATCAATAGTAACGGTAGTTATAAAGTTTTGGGGAATAACCTGCTGGTAACCAGGATATTGGCCTTCAAGTAAGCGGCTGGTAAAATGGGTTTCTCCCACTTTAAAAACAATATTATTATCGATAAAGCTAATTTCTACCATTTCGTCATTGTCATCTAAGAGGCGCATTATTTCATTTACCGTTCGATTAGGAATGATAAACTGTCTCTGTTCACTTACTTCTTCAGCTAGATCAATTATTTTGCAGGCCAGCCGATGGGTATCCGAAGCTACAATCACCATTTTATTATCCCGACAGTCAAAAAGCGTACCGGTAAATACCTGCCGAAAATGGGTAGCAGCAGCGGCAAAGGCGGTCTTTTTTAGCGCGTCTTTAAGTACCTTTTGGGCAATATTAAGATAAGGCACTTTCTTTTCCAGGGCTAAAAGGGGAAAATCCTGATAATTATAAGTGTTTAAATCAGTTTTAGATTTTTTATATTGCACAGTTAGCTTGGCTTTTTCCTCCACATAAGTAACCGTTACCTCCCCATCAGGCAAGTAACGAACTAAATCAGCAAAATACCGAGCATTTACTAAAGCTTTTCCCGGTTCTAGGATTTCTACCTGGGTGGTAATGGTTTGGATACCAGCCTCTAAATCAGTAGCAGTAAAAATAAGGCCTTTTTCAATATCAGCATCAATGAGGACTCCACTTAAGATAGGCACGGTATCTCGAGATGCAGCGGCCTTTTGGGTAATACTCGCCAGGGTAAAGAGTTCACTTTTTTCAATGGTAAACTTCATGTCTATGCTACCTCCGTTCGCTTTATTCTTAGTTATCCAGAATCCCGTAGTAATAGTAGTAGGTAGCCGGGATATGTGGAAAAGGGTGCTGAGCTCTAATTAGAATGAGCTTCAGGCTGTGGAAAAGGCTGTGGATTAGACTAGTCACTTACTAAGCTGGGATCGATCTTTATTCTTATTTCTTTAATTATACGGTTTAAAGCCGGGTCATTTTTCATATCAGCAGCAATTTTATCACAACCATGTAAAATTGTGGTATGATCCCGACCCCCAAATTCGTCTCCCAATTTAGGTAACGAAGCATCGGTTAGTTCACGACAAAGAAACATAGCTATTTGGCGTGGGAAGGAAAGATGCTTCGTCCGGCGTTTTGAATTTAATTCCTCAACCCGGAGACCAAAATAATCACTTACCGCTTTTTGAATAGCATCAATCGTAATTATTTGAGGTACTGGCGGGGGCATAATATCTTTCAAAGCTTCCGCCGCTAAGTTTAGAGATACAGGAATTTCGGTAATATTTGAATAGGCTACAACCCGGGTTAAGGCTCCTTCGAGTTCCCGGATGTTTGATTGAATGTTATTAGCTATGTAAAGCATGACATCATTTGGAATAACATCCAAACCATCAATTTGGGCCTTTTTACGAAGGATAGCGATACGGGTTTCTAAATCGGGGGTTTGGATATCAGTAATTAGGCCCCATTCAAAACGTGAGCGGAGTCGATCCTCCAGGGTGGGTATTTCTCTAGGTGGTCGGTCACTGGATATAACAAGTTGTTTATTAGCTTCATGAAGAGCATTAAAGGTATGGAAAAACTCTTCTTGCGTCCGCTCTTTTCCTGCTAAAAACTGTATGTCGTCAATCATCAGCACATCAACATTACGGTATTTATTACGGAAGAATTGAGTGCGGTCATCTTTTATAGCATTTATCAGCTCATTGGTAAACTGTTCGGAAGAAACGTAAACCACGACAGCATCATTGTTCTTCGTTATAACATGGTGGCCGATCGCTTTCATTAAATGGGTTTTTCCCAGGCCGACTCCACCATAAATGAAGAGCGGATTATAAGCACGGGCTGGGGATTCACCAACGGCAAAGCAAGCAGCATGAGCAAAGCGGTTACTATTACCGACGACAAAGGTATCAAAAGTATACTTTGAATTTATATGGGAAAGGTTTTCGCCTTCAGCTTTGGGCTTAATAACGATAGCGGTACGCGCCGGGCTACCTAAAGTATTACTTAAATGCAGGGTAAGAGTATCGCTGTAACGAGATTCTATCCATTCTTTGGTTAGTAGATTAGGAACAATAATAATGAATGTATTGGTATTAGGGTTAAAGTTCTTGTATTGAACCTGGCCGAACCAAGTAGCAAAACTGGTATCACCGATTTCCTGCTTGAGTGCGGTCAAAGCTTTTCCCCAAAGCCTCTCATAATCAATGGACATTAAGAATCCTCCTGTTGCTATGTGGATAACAATAATAAGAAATCAAGAACAATGCTTGTGAATTTGTGGACAAGTGCTGTGGATAACTAGCCTAGATAAATGATAGCAGAAAGAAAATTTAAAGAGAATAAGCAGTTGAATTAAGCTGGAAGGTCTTGTAATTGCCGGATTTCTTGACAGGTAGGGCTTTGCTCCCTATAATTGAATCGTATTGGATAATTTAAGGGAGGTATAGATTCCCCATGAAGATGACTTATCAGCCTAAGAAAAGATATCGGAAAAAAACCCATGGTTTCCGCGCCCGTATGGCAACTTCTTCTGGCCGCGATGTAATCAAGGCTCGTCGTGTAAAAGGAAGAAAAAGACTTACTGCTTAAGGCCGCAAAAACGGCCCTTATTTGTCTAACGCCCCTAAGACGGGGAGCGTTTGACAAAACGCTCGCGGCGCGATGCACACAAAATGCGCGACGGCGACGATGTATTGCCTAGTATCGTGTATAGTGAGCGTCAGCTCGCGAAGCGATGCAATGTAAGCGCTAAAGCGCCCGCATTTTGGCGCACAATTCGCGCAAGCGCTCATTGAAATAGGTGCCGAATTGGCCATGGGAGGAAAATGCTGCCCCAAGAAGTGCGTTTAAGGAAAAAGGGTGAGTTCCGCAAAATCTATGAACAAGGACGAAAGTATTATGGTAAGTACCTAATACTTTTTGTCATCAAAAAAGCGGCGGAAATTAACAGGTACGGAATCGTAGCCAGTAAAAAGGTTGGCAAAGCTGTGGTCAGAAACCGGTCCCGGCGGCAGATCAGAGAAATTGTAAGAGAAACACGTGGTAATATGCTCACCGGGAATGATATCATACTGGTAATAAAATCCAGTGCGGTAGGAGTACCGTTTGCTGACCTGCAAGAAGATTATGCTGCCTTATGCAGAAAGGCTCGATTATGCTGATGAAGAAAGCAGCTTGGGCACTAATTAGGTTATATCAGATAATAACGATTAACACACCGCCCAGCTGCCGTTATTATCCTTCCTGCTCCAATTATGCCTTAGAGGCTCTTGAAAAACATGGCCTTATTAAAGGTTGCTATCTGGCCGTATGGCGAATATTACGGTGTAACCCTTGGTCTCAGGGAGGATATGACCCCGTACCTTAAACTTAAGGAGGTGAATCCTGGTCTCGATCCCTAAGGGACGAGCATCGGGTTCAGATTTGTGGAGTGCGATAATACACGGTTTTTCCTCTTTAATTCAATATCTGTATGAATTGACGGTAACCTTTGGAGTGCCTAGTTATGGGTTGGCAATTATTATGATTACTATCTTAGTAAAGGTCGCCCTCTTTCCGCTGACGAATTCCCAAATGAAGTCGATGCGGGGAATGCAGGAACTGCAGCCTAGGCTTAAAGAGTTGCAGGAGCGACACAAGGATGATCCAAAAAAGATGCAGGCCCAAGTAATGAGTCTGTATAAGGAACAAGGGGTCAGTCCGTTTAGTAGTTGCCTGCCGTTGTTGATTCAGATGCCGATATTAATTGCTTTTTATCAGTCATTGTACCGACTGCATTACACTAACACTGCACATGCTGCGTTCCTCTGGATTAGCAGCCTGAGCAACAAAGGAACCCAGGAGGGTATTTTTGGTCTACTGTTGCCGATAATGGCAGCACTAACTACTTATTATCAACAGAAAATATCGACGGTGGACCCCAATGATCCCACCCAAAAGATGATGCTGATTACTATGCCGCTGTTTATTGGCTATATGGCCTATACCTTCCAGGCGGGCTTAGCCTTGTACTGGGTGGTTTTTAACATCCTCAGCATTATACAACAACTGTGGGTCAATAAGAAGTATGGTAAACCAGGAGCTGTTTTGCAGGTTGCTTCCGAGGGCAGCGTAATGGAGCCAAGCGTCCGACAGGACAAAAAGGGTACCACCAAGAATAAAGGAGGAAGCAGTGACCAGTATGGAAATAGCAGTGGTAAAAAAGGCAAAGACGGTAGATGAGGCGGTTAAAGCTGCCCTGGTTGAATTAGAAGCCAGTATTGAAGAGGTAGAGATTGAAATACTGGAAGAGCCCAATAAAGGAATACTCGGTATCGGAAAAAGAATGGCAACGGTACAGGTTAAATTGAACCGTTCTCCGCAAAAGGTGGTTAAGGAAAAGCTTGATAAAATTTTCCGGGCCATGGGGATTGATGTTCAAGTCGGGAGCCTTGCCACCGAGGATAATATTATTAAGGCTAACATCATCGGGAATGACGTTGGTTTGATTATTGGTCGTAAAGGGGAAACCCTGGATGCTCTGCAGTTAGTCACCGGCTTAATGACCAATCACCAAGCAGAAACGAGAGTTCGGGTAGTGCTTGATGTTGAAGGCTATCGCGCCAAAAGAGAAGAATCGCTAAAAGGGATGGCTTTGAAAATGGCCGATAAGGTGAAGAAGAGCCGAAAGAGTGTAGCCATGCGGCCCATGTCGCCGCAGGAACGTAGGATTGTACACACGGTCTTGCAAAACGACCCCCAGGTTGTGACTTACAGTCAGGGTGAAGAGCCGAACCGCAAGGTTATTATAGGATTGAAGAAGTAAAAGGCCTTTTAAAAGGCCTTTTTTTTCATAATGGCATTTACAGTGCTTAAGAACCGGGAAATTTAGATTGCGCAGCATACTAAGGCGGGATGATAAAAGGTGAGAGCGGATACTATTGCGGCAGTGGCAACCGCGCCAGGGATGGGCGCGATTAGTATTGTCAAAATTAGTGGGCCTGAGGCTATTGCCCAAGCCGAACAAATATTTGTGGCTCGCCGGGTCGGAGTTAAATTAGGTGATTTAGCTAGCCACCACTTATTAGTGGGCGTTGTAATTGACCAGGACCAAGTGATTGATGAGGTTTTGGTATCAGTGATGCGAAGCCCCAGCAGTTATACCGGGGAAGACGTGGTAGAGGTCAACTGTCACGGCGGTTATATAGCGGCGGGAGCGGTTTTAGAATTACTGCTTAAACGGGGATGCCGTCTGGCAGAACCGGGTGAGTTTACTCGGCGAGCTTTTCTCAATGGCCGGTTAGCTTTGTCTCAAGCGGAGGCAGTAATAGATGTGATTAATGCCCGTAGTCGGCAGGGATTACAGCTTGCGGTTTCCACCTTAAGAGGACGTGACCAGCAACAATTAACGGAGATTGAAGATAAGATAATTCAGCTCTGTGCCCTAGTTGAGGCCAGCATTGATTTTCCCGAGGAGGTAGGGGAGCTGGATAATGAACTGGCACTTAGTTTAGTCGAGCAATCTACTCGGGAGATCAACGAGCTTATTGCGTGGTCGGAGCGAGGACGAATCTACCGTGAGGGCTTAAAGGTAGTAATTAGTGGTAAGCCCAATGTCGGTAAATCCAGTCTACTCAATCTCCTACTTAAGGAGAACCGGGTTATTGTTAGTGATATACCAGGTACTACCCGTGATACCGTTGAAGACAATATCGAGATCAAAGGCGTGCCGATTCGTTTAATTGATACCGCCGGGATTAGACAGGCTCGCGATCAAGTCGAAGAAATGGGTATTCATCGGAGCCGGGCTGCTATCCAAGCCGCTGATTTGGTGGTTATGGTATTAGATATTAGTGCCGGTTTATCAGATGAAGATGAGGATATCCTGGCTTTTATTCAGCAGCAGCAAAAGCCAACAATATTTTTTGTTAACAAAATCGATTTGCTGGA
>JBLNAS010000158.1:0-3683 GCA_050259475.1 Methylocystaceae bacterium | reverse complement strand
CCGTAATTGAGGCGGGCTCTAACCCTTGTCCACCGCTGGTAATCGGGGTGGGCATCGGGGGTAATATGGCGATGGCGGCACAGTTAGCTAAAAAAGCCTTGCTGAGGCCGATTAGTACTCCAAATGCTGACCCGGACTGGTCAGCCCGTGAAGAGGAACTATTGCAGTTGGTTAATGCCACGGGAGTAGGTCCACAAGGGTTTGGTGGGCTTACCACGGCTTTAGGGTTACATATTGAAACTTATCCCACCCACATTGCTTGTCTACCGGTGGCGGTTAATCTGGGATGCCATATTACCCGCCGGGTTACTATTGAGTTATAAGGGAGGAGCCTCATGGGTCCGCTTAATCTGATTGATATATTAGGTTAAGGTGAAGGCGCAGGGGAATTGCTATGATCAAGCTAGCTACTCCGTTAACGGATGAAGATTGTCAAAGCTTAAATGCTGGCGATATGGTGTTGGTCAGCGGGGAGGTTTTCACCGCTCGTGATGCGGCGCATGCATTAATGGTGCAGGCACTAAACCTAGGTGAAAAATTACCATTTGATCTACTAGGTAGCGTGATTTACTATACTGGCCCCTGTCCAGCATCGCCGGGAAGACCGATTGGCTCCTGTGGGCCAACCACTAGTGGCCGGATGGATAGTTATGCTACCCGGTTGCTCCAGTCCGGGGTTAAAGCCATGATCGGCAAAGGTGAGCGCAGCTTAGAAGTTCAGTCTGCAATCGTGGAGTATCAAGCGGTGTACTTGGTAGCACCAGGTGGAGCGGGTGCTTACTTAGCCGGGTGTGTTGAAACAGCTGAGTTAGTAGCCTATCCGGAGCTGGGGGCGGAAGCGATAAGGCGGCTTAAGGTGATGAATTTTCCGTGCCTGGTTGCCATCGATAGTAAGGGGAATAATCTATATCATCAGGGAAGAAAAAAATATTACAGGCTTGGAGGTAATTAATATGCGACCACATGACCGTGCCCACAACCAACTACGGCCGGTAAATATAATTCCTAATTATGTTAAGTTTGCGGCTGGTTCGGTACTGGTAGAAACCGGGGATACGAGAGTACTGTGTACCGCCAGCGTCGAAGAACGGGTACCACCTTTCCTGCGAAATAGCGGTACCGGCTGGATAACCGCCGAATATTCACTACTGCCTGGTTCTACCCCCGATCGCAGTTCGCGGGAAGTCACAAAAGGTAAAGTTAGTGGGCGGACCTCAGAAATACAACGCCTGATTGGACGTTCACTGCGCGCAGTAGTGGATACCGCTGCCCTCGGGGAACGTACTATCTGGATTGATTGTGATGTTATCCAAGCTGATGGCGGAACGCGAACGGCAGCTATAACTGGGGGATTTGTCGCGATGTGTCTGGCTCTCCAGCGACTAGTTGCCCAAGGGGTAATCAGCAAGATACCGCTTACCGATTATGTGGCCGCTACCAGTGTCGGTATGGTAGGTGGTGAGCTGCGGCTGGATCTCGAATATGTTGAGGATTCAACCGCTGATGTGGATATGAACGTAGTGATGACGGGTAGGGGACAACTGGTAGAGGTTCAGGGTACCGGTGAAGGAGCCACCTTTGATCGTAGTCAGCTGGATGGGATGCTAGATTTGGCGGCTGATGGGATTAAACAGCTGATTGCACAACAACAGGAGTTGCTGGGGGAGGAGCTGAATGCTGATGAACCAGGTGCTTTTAGCCACTCGAAATGAAAAAAAGCGGCTGGAGTTAGCTAATATTTTAGGGGATAAAGGAATAGAAGTACTCTCATTGCAGAACTATCCTGAGATTCCTGATGTGGAAGAGACCGGAGAGACCTTCGCGGAAAACGCACTGCTTAAGGCAAGAACCGTATGTCAGCATACTGGATTGATAACGCTGGCTGATGATTCGGGTTTAGAAGTCGATTTTATCGGCGGTCAACCAGGGGTTTATTCTGCACGCTTTGCAGGTAAAGCCCATGATGACCAGCTTAATAATCAAAAACTACTAGCATTGCTGAGCGGCGTGCCGAGTGTGGCCAGAACCGCCCGTTTCCGTTGTGTAATCGCTATTGTAACCCCTGAAGGCAAGGAGTATTTGACTTCTGGTCAGGTGGAAGGCTTTATCGGGGAAGGAAGTGTAGGCGAGAAAGGCTTCGGCTATGATCCCCTCTTCATTCCTGCCGGGTTTGACCATACTTTTGGTGAGCTTAGTTCAGAGGTTAAGAACCGTATTAGTCATCGCGGAAGAGCTTTGACCTTAGCCGCTTCAATTCTAAAGGAAGTTGCAGGGGATCGGGCATGAAAATTGCCATTGCCGGGGATACCCACGGAGAAATTAGACTGCTCCTTAGGGTGCTAAGGGAAGTGGTCAAACCGGCAATGCTGCTTTTTACTGGGGATCATTACCGAGACGGTATTAAGCTAGGCGAGGTTTTGCGTATACCGGTGAAGGCAGTAGTCGGTAATTGTGACCATCGTCAAGAGGGAGCCGGGGAAGAACTTCTTACTATTGAGGGTCATCGCATCTTATTAGTTCACGGTCATCAATACAAGGTAAAAACGTCAATGTTACCGCTCAAACTACGGGCGGCGGAAGTGAAAGCCGAGATGGTTTGCTTTGGACATACCCATCAGGGAGGTTACGAGCTAGTCGATAATATTTGGTTCGTCAATCCGGGCAGTCCGACCCATCCCCGCGCCGTCGAACCGAGCCTAGCGATAGTCGAGATTGATGCTAAGCAGATGCAACCTTTCTTACTCAAACTATAAATATTAAAGGACCTGCCTGGTTAAAGGCAGGTCCTGTTTCATCTAAGCCAACTAATTAATTGGCCCCTCGTGGAAAACGGCATTGGAGGGTAAGGTAGCGTGGCGTGATAATACCTCCTCCTCGTCAGGCCAATCTTCTTCATCATCGAGAAACACAAGATTTTCATGTTCCAGCAGATAGTCTTCCTGATTATACCTCTGCCACCAAGATGCCAACCTTAATGCACCTCCCAAAACAATTTTGATCATAATGTTCCCCACCGGGAACTACAATATGCTTCATATAGGTAGCAATTATGTTAAAATGAGAAACAAATTTTAGGAGGGAAGGCCTATGCTTACCTGGGAGAAGCCTGGTGCAGATAATACAGCGGCCACAGCCGAACTGGCTATCCAGCGAGCCCAAGAATTAAAGATTAAGTACCTGGTGGTCGCATCAAATAGCGGCTTTGCCCTACGACATTATTATGATCAGGATTTTACCTTGGTGGGAGTCACTCATCATGTTGGGTTTACTGGCCCTGGTATTGATGAAGCGGGGGACGAAGTCCGCCTTGAGTGGGCAACCAAAGGGATTAGAGTATTAACCACGACACACCTTTTAGCTGGGCTTGATCGGGGTGTCATGAATGCGTTCCAGGGTGCCTATCCCACGCAGATCGTAGCTCAAACCCTGCGTATGTTTGGTCAGGGGGTAAAAGTAGCTATTGAAATAGCCGTTATGGCTTTGGATGCCGGGCTTATACCTTATGGTGAGGATGTCATTGCGGTAGGTGGAACGGTGGAAGGCTCGGACAGTGCCATCGTTATCCGCCCCGCCCACTCGAATTATTTCTTCAAAACCCAAATCCGGGAAATCATCTGCATGCCCCGGGTTAAAGGTTAACGGAGCCAGGCTCTTTATCGTTAACTCTATTCGTGTGCTACTGG
>JBLNAS010000157.1:0-2887 GCA_050259475.1 Methylocystaceae bacterium | reverse complement strand
TGGTCTGGAAAACCGTTGCATTAACTTGATTATGCTCAGCCTTGGCACTCAGATTAGCACTGCGGTTAAAAACCACCATAAAGTCGGTAAACTGCGGAGCGGTTTTAAAGGCTGCTACCGCCAAGGCGCGCTCCCTTAAAGCTAGCAGGTCATGACCAGGCACCTTGAGAATCGCATCAACCACATCATAGGCAATTCCCTCTTCGGTCAGTAGTCCCTTGACCCGAAGATTTATAAATTCTTCTACCTCGGTAATAGTTTGCTCCTCGGTCAAATCAGTCTTTACCTGTGATAGTAAGCGATAAGCTTGCCTGATTACCAAAGACAGCGGCAACTTCAACCCCTGTCGCCAGATTATATTCACAATTCCTAGGGCTTGGCGCCTCAGAGCATAGGGGTCCTGGGAACCAGTCGGCTTGATACCGATAGAAAACGCGGCCACCAAATTATCAAACTTCTCGGCTAGGGATAAAGCGATACCAGCCTGGCTGGTCGGTAATTCATCACCAGCAAAGCGAGGTAGATAATGCTCAAAGATAGCGGTGGCAACTTCAGGATTTTCGCCATTCTTAAGTGCATAGTCACGTCCCATGATACCCTGTAATTCGGTGAATTCGAACACCATGCCCGTAACTAAGTCCGCCTTACATAGATGGGCAGCTCGGCGAACATTTTCTTCACCGGCAAAGCCAAGTTGCCCCGCAATAAAGGCTGCTAGTTCTTCGAGGCGGTTAACTTTGTCTAATACCGATCCTAAGCGTTCATGGTAAGTAACTGCCCCCAGACGGGCAACCCGGTTAGCTAGCGGCTCTTTTAGGTCTTCACGATAAAAGAAATGTGCATCTTCCAGACGGGCTCTTAATACTCTTTCATTGCCTGCCCGCACTACTGGCAGGTTATTATCGGCCAGACCATTTCTGATACCAATAAAGCCAGGCATTAACCCACCACTGGGGCTAAATACCGGAAAATAGCGTTGGTTTTCGATCATGGTTGTAGTCAGTACCGGAACCGGTACTTCTAAATAAGCTGGAGAAAAACTGCCATAGAAAGCCGCTGGGTATTCTACCAGATAATTAACCTCTTCTAGAAGATCGGTATTTTCCATGGCGGTACCGCCCTGAGCCGTCGCTACTTCGCGCACCTGACGCCAGATCATCGCCCGGCGTTCATTCTGGTCAACGATAACATAAGCCTCGGCCAAAGCTTCCAGGTAGCTTTCCACGCTATTGACGGTAATTTCCTGTGGAGCTAAGAAACGATGGCCATAGGTGGTATTGCCGGCAACCACATTCTCCAGAGCTAGATCTAATATTTGACCGGCATAGAGGGCTACCAACCAGCGAATTGGACGTGGGAAACGCATCTCATGATAGCCCCAGCGCATAGCCTTAGGAAAAGGCAGTGATTTAATCAAATCGGGTAATAAAGTGGTTAGTACCCCGGTAGTGGGTTGCCCCACTTCCTTACGGATAGCAAAGATGTACTCTATACCGCCTTGTTCACGGATTTCCAGTTGCTCAGGGCTAATCTTCTGACCCCGAGCAAAGCCTTCACCCGCCTTGGTCAGAGTACCATCGGTATTAAAGGCTTTATCCCGGCGAGGGCCACGGTTTTCGATCAAGGCATCCGCTTGCAGCGGCGCCAGATCTTCGACGATCAAACACAAACGACGGGGAGTACCATATACCTTGATAGCCGCATACTGAAGCCGCGCCTCAGTTAAGCGATTAGATGCCATTTCCTCCAAGTTTTTCAGTCCATCAGGCATATAAGCTGAAGGCATTTCCTCCAGGCCGATTTCTAATAATAAGTCGCGGCTCATATTTTCGCCTCCTCCTTTTGGTCGATCCCTAATCGTTCGCGCTGGGATACATCCTTGAGTAATGGGAACCCCAAGCGTTCACGTTGCGCTAGATATTGCTGAGCGGCCAAGCGAGCCAGGGTACGCACTTTTAGAATATATGACATCCGTTCAGTAACGCTGATCGCCCCACGCGCATCGAGCAAATTAAAGAGGTGTGAACACTTGAGTACATAATCATAGCCCGGAAGAACCAGACCGGTTTTTAGAACCCGCTCTGCTTCTTGCTCACATAGGTTAAACATGGTGGTGAGCATTGCCACATCTGCAACCTCAAAATTGTAAGTAGAGTGGTCAACTTCCCCTTGGTGATGGACATCACCATAAGTAATATCATCAACCCAGATAATATCATACATATTTTCTTTGTTCTGGATATACATCGCCAAACGTTCAATCCCGTAAGTGATTTCTGCCGATACTGGATTGCAATCAAAGCCACCGCATTGCTGGAAATAGGTAAACTGAGTAACCTCCATCCCATCAAGCCAAACCTCCCAGCCGAGACCCCAGGCACCCAGGGTAGGGGATTCCCAATTATCCTCAACAAAACGGACATCATGCTCTTCGGGAACAATTCCTAAACGCCGCAGGCTGCCCAGGTATAGCTCCAGCACGTTATCAGGCGAAGGTTTTAAGATAACCTGGAATTGATAATAGTGCTGCCCTCGGTTTGGGTTTTCTCCATAACGGCCATCAGTCGGCCGACGGGAAGGCTCAACATAAGCCACCTGATAAGGCTCTGGCCCCAAGGCCCGTAAAAATGTGGCAGGGTTCATCGTGCCAGCCCCTTTTTCCATATCATAGGGCTGCTGAATGATGCATCCCTGCTCGCTCCAGTATTGCTGTAGTGTCAGAATAATTTCCTGAAAAGTCATGATCCTACCTCCTTAATAATTCTGGTAACGTCACTGCGAGGAGCTAGCGACGTGGTGCCCCCCCTTTGAGGCAAACGACCCCCTTTAGGGGAGAAGTCCTGTGGATGCCGGTGGTACAGTCCGTAACCCTTGACGCAAGTTTTCC
>JBLNAS010000156.1:0-4144 GCA_050259475.1 Methylocystaceae bacterium | reverse complement strand
AAATCGTGTTAGGGAAATAACTGCTTTATCCTAATAGGGCCATAATTTACCACTAAAAGCAGGAATTCATTAATCAGGTTAGAATATAATGGATGAAGAGCAACCAAGATTCATGCTTGCTTAAGGGGAGGGACTATAGGTGGAAGTATTAAAGGTATCAGCTAAATCAAGCCCAAATTCAGTTGCAGGGGCTCTTGCTGGGGTGCTCCGTGAAAAAGGTAATGCCGAAATACAAGCTATTGGAGCGGGAGCAATCAATCAAGCCGTAAAAGCAATTGCTATTGCCCGTGGTTTTGTGGCACCTAGTGGGATGGATCTTATTTGCATTCCGGCCTTTACCGATATCATGATTGATGGTGAGGAGCGGACAGCGATTAAGTTAATAATCGAACCTCGCTAATAAGATTTGGGAAACCACACCAAAGCCTGTTTGCTAACTATTTAGCAAGCAGGCTTTTTAATTTATATCAGACTATACTATTATAAATTAGTATGAAAGGGGGACCGATCTCTTGTTTATTGTGGATGGGCATTGTGATACCTTATCCCGTTGCCTGGAAACTGGGCAACCCTTATGGCAAAATAATCTCCACTGGGATATCTGTCGGGCTTCGCAGGCTAAAGTAGCAATTCAGTTCATGGCTTTATATAATAATTTACCAGATTACCAGGGGGCATTAACGGCTACATTGGAACAAATAGCTCTACTTTGGGCGGCAGTAGACCAAGGGCAACTGGTAGTTATTACTGAGCAAGAGGATTTGGATAAGTTTCAGGTTATGGGTACCCTATTACATCTGGAAGGTGGATTAGCACTAGGGGATAATCTTGGCCTGCTCTCATTGCTTTATCGACTTGGGCTTCGATCAATGGGGTTAACCTGGAATTACCGTAATCAATTGGCTGATGGGGTAGGGCAAGCAAGCCCATCGGGATTAACCACTATCGGCCGTAAAATGCTAAAACGAGCTGAAGAATTGGGAATAATAATTGATCTAGCTCATTTAGCAGCCCCTGGTGTGGATGAGGTTTTAGAACTCTATGGTGGTACAGTGGTTTATAGTCATGGTAATTACCAGGAAGTTCACGTCCACCCACGCAATATTACTAGGGACCAGGCACAGAGATTAGCCAAACGTGGTGGGGTCATTGGTCTATCGTTATACCCTGATTTTATTGCACCCAAACCATCGATTGAGCACTGGTTACAGCACCTATGTCGGTTATGTGAAGATGTGGGTTGTGAGCATGTAGCACTGGGTTCTGATTATGATGGTGCGGAACACCTACTAGGAGATGAGGTAAGTTTTTATCAGCAATTACCGGAATTGCTCAAAAATGCAGGGTTTACTTTGCTCGAAGCTGAGTTAATCACCGGGGGAAATTGGCTGCGTATCCTGCGGGCATCTTTACCAACAATAAGGAGTTAATGAATTAATGACTTATGATCTACATGTTCATAGTACGGCCTCAGATGGGGTATATACTCCAGAAGAAGTTGTCGTGCTGGCTCAGCAATTGGGCCTCACCGGCTTGGCGCTTACCGATCATGATACTGTCGATGGGATTGAGGCAGCTGTGGAGGCAGGTGAAAAGCTGGGGCTTGATATCATACCAGGAATAGAAATCAATACTGATTATGGTCAGCGAGAGGTACATATTCTCGGTTACGGTATTAATCCTCAAGCTGAGGCATTAGTTGCTAACTTAGCAAATATAAAAGCAGCACGTATCAGTCGGGGGCGGAAAATGATTGATAAGCTTAACCAATTGCAATTACCGATGGATTGGGAAGATGTTGTAGCTAAGGCTGCTGGTGGCATAGTCGGTCGTCCTCATATTGCCCTGGTTATGATTAATAAAGGCTATGTGCGCAGTGTCACAGAAGCGTTCAGTAAGTTTTTAGGTCGTGGTAAGCCTGCTTATGAGCCCCGATATAAATTAACCCCCCAAGAAGCAATAAACATGATCAGTGAAGCAGGAGGGTGTCCAATTTTAGCCCATCCAGGGTTAATTAATGACAAATGGATTGCGAATGAGGTAGTAAAACTAGTTAAAGGCATTGAAGTTCATTATCCGGAGCACTCCTTAAAAGAAACCCAAGAGTGGGAACAGTATGCCAAGAAATATGGATTACTCATTACCGGTGGGAGTGATTTTCATGGTTTGCCAGGCAATAAAAACTGTTTGGGTAAGCAGACAGCTAGTAATGAGGATGTCGCAAAGCTCAAAGCCAGTTATTTATAAACGTTAATCTTAAATTAGAAAAAAGCATGGAAAATTATTAACACCTTAAAAGGAATTGAAGCGGAGGTGTGGAATTAGTTAATAATTGGTCTGGTGAGAGGAGAAATAATTATTAATACGCGCAAACATATGACCATAATAATTGTGGCTGTTTTTGCTATTTTGGGTGTGACGCCCGCAGTATCAGCCGCCCAACATACTATAAAGCCGGGAGACAATTTATGGAATATTGCTCGGCAGTATAATACTTCCGTTGCCCATATTAAAGAAATAAATAAGCTATCGAATAACAAATTAGACGTCGGTAAAAAGCTGGAGGTTCCCGATAATACTAAAGCAAATAAATCTACAGTAGCAACAACAGTTCCCCTGGTAAGTCGTAACATTCGCCCAACTCCTCCGGTAGTAAACGGGAGTCCACAATACACTCAACCCGAAGTGACTAGTTCGGTCCAAGTTAGCCGTGGCACCGTAATCAGACGGACAGTGGTCTCCAATTCCTTTGCTTATATTGGACGGCCGTACCGTTATGGTGGCATGAGTCCTAAGGGTTTTGATTGTTCAGGATTTGTCGGGTACATATTCAAGAGTTGTGGTATCAGTTTGCCACATAACGCTGCTCGTCAATATAGTAATGGAACGACAGTGGATAAGACAGCCTTAATCGCGGGAGATTTAGTCTTTTTCCGAACGGGCGGTAGTAAGCGAATTAACCATGTTGGTATTTTCATTGGTAATAATCGATTTATTCATTCCGCTAGTAAGAAGGGTATATCGATCAATACATTGGACAGTAAATATTACCGCAAATGTTACGCTGGAGCGAAAAGGATAATCGAGTCCTAATATTAGAATTTAACTAATTTTATAAATAACAAAAAAATCTGCTTAAAGGGCAGGTTTTTTTGTTTTTAATACGAAAAACATTAAAAGCGGTTTTAGTCACATACCTTTTCGGTGTTGACCCGTTATTAATACTAACCGTACAATTATACTATCGGTAATATTCTGGCGGAAGAAATGGTATAGTGGTGAAATAAAAGTAATTTGTGGGGGGATTAATTATGGTATTGTTAAATCCAAAAAAGTACGAAAAGGATCACGCTGATGCCCGCTCCAAAGAAATAATGCTCAAGACCCTTGAGTTCTTTGAAAACAAAGGGTTAAAGAAGTTAAAAGAAGATGATCAATCTGCAGTTTGGTATGATGACTATCTAACTTTTATTAAAGAAAATGAAATTTTTGCCGATCTTTTAACTCCGGCGGGATATAATGCTGATTCACGTTGGGATCTATGGCGTATTTCCGAGTTTAATGAGATTAGCGGCTTTTATGGATTAGCCTATCAATATTGCTATCAGGTGACAATCCTGGGCCTTGGTCCCATATTCCTTGGAACAAATGAAGAACTGAAGAAAAAGGCAGCGCAAAAGCTTCGTGAGGGTGGCGTCTTCGCCTTTGCACTTTCGGAACGCGATCATGGAAACGATATTTATTCTGATGAATTAACTCTCTATCCTAATGGTGATGGAACCTACCGTGCTAAAGGTAATAAATACTATATTGGTAATGGCAATGTGGCTTGCATGGTATCAGTTTTTGGTAAACTTGCCGATACTGGAGAATATGTTTTCTTTGCGGTTGATTCCCAGCATCCAAATTTTGAATTGGTCAAGAAGATTGACACTTCAGGAGCGCGACAGGCCTATGTATCGGAGTTTAATCTAAATGACTACCCAATTACGGAAGCCGACTTTTTAAGCCGGGGACAAAAAGCTTGGGATGACGCTCTTTGTACGGTTAATATTGGCAAATTCCAGGTGGGTTGGGAAACGGTTGGGGAATCTACTCATGCCCTATACGAAGCATTGCACCATACCTGCCATCGTACCCTTTA
>JBLNAS010000155.1:0-3507 GCA_050259475.1 Methylocystaceae bacterium | reverse complement strand
AACCAAGTTGATCGTTTGCGGGCAGCCGGTAGTGATGTTGACTACCAGTTGCTCTCTCGGTTGCTGGGGGTGCCGGTATTACCTTTCTCTGCCCTGTCCGGTGAAGGATTGGTAGAACTATTTAAGTTCTTTGAACATGGCAAGGATAAAAATCTGTGCCTCCCTAATTTGGAGGCGATTCCACAATTTATTGATAATACATGCTCATGTGCTGGTGATTGCCACCATTGTTCTGGCCATCAGATGGGTCAGGCAGCAGATGACCCAGCCATAGAGCGTCATCAACGAGCGCGCCAATTAGCAGCCCAGGTATTAATTCAAGGTTCTCCCACCCAGAGACGCTGGCTGGAATCGGCACAAAAATTAGTTGATCATCCAGTAATCGGACCGATTATATTGCTGCTGCTGGCCTTTACCGCCTTTAAGTTATTGGTAGGATTTGCGACCTTGGCGGAGAGCAATGTCAGCAGTTTATTTATTCCCGCTCAAGCTTGGCTAGAGCGATTATTAGTGAGTATATTGCCCCATGGCTTTTTCAGTCATGTACTCAGTAAGTCGTTGCCGGAAGGCTTGCTTATTCCTTTTGCCCTGGTGATGCCAGCCATGCTCATGATATCACTAATCATGTCCTTGCTTGAAGATACCGGTTTGTTACCACGTTATGCTGTGGTGCTAGAGCGTGCTGGTAGTCTTTTTGGAGTGTCCGGACAGGCGATTATTCCACTTTCATTAGGATTCGGTTGCCGCACGCCGGCGGTAGTTGCTACCCGCATGCTAGCTAGTCCCGAGGAACGTTTTATCATCATCACTTTACTATCCATAGTTATACCTTGTGCAGCTACCATCGGTATTTTAACTTCGGTAATTGCTACTTTCCATGCTAGGTGGTTAGTAATTGTTCTAACCATGGTGGTGGTGTTTGTGCTACTGGGTTTGGTATTAAGGAAACGCTATGGTACCCAGACGGATTTGGTTTATGAATTACCGCCTTTACGCTTACCTTTGATGGTCAATGTTTGGGCTAAAATTAAGATGCGCTTTGGTGGCTTCTTTACTGAGGTAATGCCTCTGTTATTAGTAATGAGTATCGCCGTCCGTAGTTTAATTGAATCAGGCTTGCTGAATCATATAGCAAGCTGGGAAAAAGTCACCTATGCCATATTTGGTATACCAGCCCAGGCATTTATTGCAGTTTTAGTGACCATAGTTCAGAAGTATCTCGCGCCGTTGGTACTGCTTAACCTAACGTTAACTCCTCGAGAAGCTACTATTGCGATTTCGATGATTGCACTTTCGATGCCTTGCTTACCAGTAATGGTAATGACTTGGCGAGAAGCTGGAGCCAGAACCATGATTAAGATCGCTATTATGGGGCTAGTGGTATCCTTTGCTGTAGGTATGATATTAAATCAGATATTGCCAGCGTAAAGGGGGGGTGTTATTTTGCAGGCTAACTTGGCGGAAATTAAACCGGGAGTCCGAGTACAGATAATCGAAGTCATTGGCGGATCAGGTAAAAATAGCCGGTTACTAGATATGGGGATTACGCCGGGAACAGAAGTAACTGTAATAGCGGTTCACCCCTTCAAGGGGCCAATAGTGGTGCAGATGCCGGGGTCACAAATTGCTATTGGGCGGCGGATTGCTCATAACATAACCGTGCAATCGATGGACATTTAGTCGGGATATTTATCTCCATCAAGTATAATTGGAAGTTAGTATTACTATAGGGAATATGTTAATATAAGCTTGCATCGAAACAGTAAGGAGTGTGGCTGGATGCTTGAATTAATCAATGTGTCTTTAAGTGTAAGCGAAGGCGAGACACGCAAAGAAATATTAAAGAATGTTAACCTGGTGCTTGAAGAAGGACAACTATATGGCATAACTGGTCCTAATGGTGGGGGTAAGACTTCAATGGCCAAGGTAATGATGGGAATTTATCAGCCGGAGCAAGGCCAAGTCTTGTTTAATGGCCAGGAAATAACTAACTTGAGTATCACTGAGCGAGCTCAACTGGGCATTGCTTATGCCTTTCAGGCTCCACCACGCTTTAAAGGCTTACGGGTTATGGATGTAATGGCTATTGCTAATCCGGCTTATGCTGAAATGCAGAGTCGGGGGATTTTACGTGATGTTGGTCTCTGCCCGGAGGATTATGTTGACCGCGATATGGGGCCGGGTCTCTCGGGTGGAGAAATTAAACGGATAGAAGTAGCACAGATTTTGGCTCGGCAACCCCGGTTGGCATTGTTTGATGAACCGGAAGCTGGGGTAGACCTGTGGACCATTCAAAAGTTGATAAGTATAATCTTACGTAATTATAAAGATCACCCTGGGCGGACGGCAGCGGTCATTACGCACAATCCCCAGTTTTTGCCGGTTTGCGATCAGATTATTATGGTAGCAGACGGGAAAATACAGGCTGTAGGCAGTACGAATGAGATCTGGCCATTGATTAAAGATGACATAATGTGTTGTGGGGCTGGTGATTGTTGTGGGGAGGGACAGCTTTGCATTTAGATAATATTAGCAGTGACCTGATGCGGGCGGTGGCCGGTATCAATGATATAACCAGTGGAGCTTTTAGCCTGCGCCAGAATGGTCAAGGGGTTTACCTGCATTCGACAGAGAACATTATCATTACTCGCAAGCTAGACAAGCCCGGAATCGATATTGTGGTTAAACCTGGTACGCGGGGTGAAAAAGTACATATACCAGTGTTACTAACTGAGGCCGGGCTAAATGATATGGTCTATAACACCTTTATTATTGGTGAAGGTGCGGAGGTAGAGATCGTGGCCGGTTGTGGTATTCATAACTGTGGCAATGAAGATTCGCAACATAATGGCATTCACGATTTTATAGTTCGTAAGGGAGCCAGCTTGCGTTATGTCGAAAAGCATTTTGCGGATGGCGACGGCCAAGGACGTAAGATTTTAAATCCTACTACTATTGTTACCGTAGAAGAGGGAGCTCGGGCGGAAATGGAAATGCATCAGATCCGTGGTGTCGATGACACTGAACGCAAGACGACCGCTTATATACATAAAAATGGTAGCTTTAAGGTTATTGAACGCTTGCTTACCCACGAGAAGCAGCGAGCGGTTTCTGATATTGAAATCTTCATGCTGGGGGACGGCTGTTCTGCGCAAGTTCTATCGCGCTCCGTGGCTCAGAACTATTCCCAGCAAGCTTTCAATGCCAGTTTGAATGGTAAATGTGCCTGTAACGGGCATGTGGAATGTGACAGTATTATTATGGATTATGCCAGAATTAGTGCCGTGCCAAGGCTGTCAGCCGAAAGCCCGGACGCCGTACTAACTCATGAAGCGGCGATTGGTAAGATTGCTGGTGAACAGGTTATCAAATTGATGACCCTGGGACTTAGCGAAAAAGAAGCTATAGATACCATTATTAATGGTTTTTTACGGTAAATACCTGGGTGACAGGAGGATGGAGCCTTGAATTTATCTTTATTGGAAACCTACATCAAGGTGATTGAGT
>JBLNAS010000154.1:0-3956 GCA_050259475.1 Methylocystaceae bacterium | reverse complement strand
TACTAACAAAAGTACTGCCGCTACACCAAAAGCTAGTACTGGGTTCTTAGTTACAATGGCGACATATCCAGATATTAGCCCCACACCTAGTCCAAACATGATTAAAGTCCATGATGTCTTCCCATCCGGCACAATATATTTGCTAAATAACCGCCTATTACCAAAGATCAGTCTAGCCGCCACACAAGTAATAACTACGGTAAGGGCTACCGTATCCGTAGGCGTTTTAATACTAGCCAGGTACTTTTGAACAATCATGCCAAATGCCCCAAATATTCCGCCGACCAAAAGTACAGTACCGTCATTCATTTTGATTAATGGGGCCAAGATATCCTTTCCGGATTCTAAACCTCTTTTAGCGGCGAATGCAGTGGCGGCTACCGCCCCGGCAAAAGCTATATGGGGACCAAACAAAGGTCCAAAGGCTAAATCAGTCAAATTGGCAACCACTAGTAAACCAGCAAAAATAAAAGCAGGTAAAGCACCGATGGCTGAAGCCAGTACCCCCCCACCAAAGGCCGCCATAACATCAAATAAAGAGATCATATTGTACCCCCTTTGTTTTTTAGAATACTGTTTTACTTACATCCTGATGAGGTGAGGAAATGACCAGTTGGTCAATTAGAAATCCCTTTTCCTGTATGGAATTACTACCCGCTCGAACAGCGGCCGTTACAGAACCGGTTTCGCCACTAAGAAAAACCACTGCCTTTCCCCCCATAAAACGAGCCATACGAATTTTAAGTAAATCAACCGCTGCTGATTTAGCTGCCACATCGGCCGCCAAAACTGCCGAAGCGATAGAGCGGCTCTCAATTATCCCCAGAGATTTTATGGTTTTAGCATTGGTACCCGGAGAGAGCGCCTCCAAAACACCGGAATGAATATTCGAAAGTACTAAATCATCCACAATATTTTTCGGGTCTCCGGCCGCCTTACCGCTGCTTACAGCATTTTGTACGGCTCCCACATCACCCGCTACCATAACAACATACTTACCCGGGCAAAGTGGCTGAGCCATGATTAATTCAACATTTGCCGATTTCAACATTACATCAGCTACTAGGATCCCTTTGGTAATATTTTTCATTTCTAATAACCCGATAGACCGCTTCATAATACACCCGCTTTTTATAATTCATCGCAGATCACACAACTGAAAAGGCATCAACAAGAACGCATCTACGTTGGCGGGTAAAAGACCGTGCTGATGTTATTCCTTCCCCCGTCGGGCCAGCAATGGTGAAGGTGGTAAACCCCTCACCACCAAAACCAATCCCCGCATATGAGGGAGCATTTTTAACAAAAATGGTAGTTTCGGCTGCTCGAGCATAACGCGAAAGATGCTCCACATTTTGCGAATGCATAACCGCAGTGTGGCGATTGCCATGCTCCACACTAACTGCCAGCTCAATAGCTTCTTCAATATCCTTGACTTGCACCACAGGTAAAATAGGCATCATCAATTCTTCCTGGACAAAGGGATGATCAGCACTGGTCTCACATATCACTAACCGCACGCTATCAGGAACATCAATGCCAATTTGGCTTAATATGTACTTGGCATCTTTACCGACAAACTTTTTGTTAACCGCCAACGTTCTTTTTGGTTTTTCTGTACAGCCAGAAGCGGCCAGTTCTTCCCTCTCGGTTAATACCAATTTTACCAGGCGATCGATACTAGATCCTGAGATAAGGTAAGCTCCATGTTTCTGCATATTTGTTACCAACTTATCAGCAATACAACCTAAAACAATGACTTCCTTTTCAGCTATGCAAGGCAGATTATTATCAAACGAGGCCCCGTCCACAATATCCTTAGCGGCTCGTTCAATATCTGCAGTTTTATCAACTACCACTGGAGGATTACCCGCCCCGGCACCAATAGCTTTTTTTCCGGAAGAAAGAACTGCTTTAACTACTGCCGGCCCCCCGGTAGCAACCAACATATTTATGCCGGGATGTTGCATCAGGGCATTAGTAGCCTCTAACGAAGGTTCGGCAACTGCAGTTAACAGATTACTTGGTCCCCCGGCTTTAACAATAGCCTCATTCAGAATTGCTATCGTTTTCAGTGAGGTATTCTTGGCAGTGGGATGAGGACTAAATACCACTGAATTACTGGCCGCGATCATTCCAATACCGTTGTTAATGACCGTCTCCGAAGGATTGGTGGTTGGGGTTATTGCACAAATTACTCCATAGGGGGCCATCTCCACCAGAGTTAGACCATTGTCCCCGCTCCATGCTTCGGTACGTAAATCTTCAGTTCCTGGAGTTTTGCAGGCGGCCAATTGATTTTTCAGGATTTTGTCTGCTACTCTTCCCATCCCTGACTCTTTTACTGCCATTTCAGCCAACAACTCAGCATTATTATAAGCGGCATCCCGCATGGCTCTGATTAACATTTCCCGCTTCTCGATGGTTAATTGCCTTAGTTGTTTCTGTGCTTTACGGGCTGCCGTAACCGCTTCATCAACGGTAGTGAATATACCATCAACAGCTTCTTGCCTTTTCTCAGCTTGAACAATAGCAAGTACTTCAGCTGTGATTCTAGTAATCAAATCTTGATTACACTCCATTTAACCTACCTCCCTTACGGCAATGATTGTTTATATAACTGAAATTCCGGCTTTGGCAACCGTTATATCCTCTTCAACTGATCCACCACTTACCCCTATACCACCTATTAAAACTCCATTTATGTAAATGGGCAGTCCTCCTCCAAAGATTACTATCTGCCCATTGTTGGTTGTATTAATCCCATACAACTGTTTTCCCGGTTGAGCGAACTCTGCCGCTTTCTCAGTAGCCATTCTTAGGGCAACTGCCGTGTAGGCTTTATCCATTGATATGGAAATACTCGCCAGCAAAGCATCATCCATACGGTGCTGCGCTACCGGATTTCCCCCCGTGTCAACGATGGTTATTACCATAGGAATCCCTATTTCCAGAGCTTTCTTTTCCGCTGTTTCAATAATCATTTTGGCCAGGTTTAGTTGCATTTGCGTTGTAGCAGCACTTGCTGGTTGTGGTTCGGAAAGTGCCATTTCAACAGCTTCGGTAACCCTGGAAATAACTTCTTCCTGTTCTTCGCACCTGGCCATTACAAATAGAAGATCAGACAAACGATTTAAATAGAGGCTCACCGCTGACGACACTTGCTCTTCACGTTGGAGACCAACTACGCATCTTTCCGCCCGCCGAACGATGGTCCTTGCCAAGTCGAGAGCCGCACTAACCGTAGTACTACCCGGCGTAACAAAATGGCTTTGCGGTATGCGCCGGGCTTCTAACTGATCGATAATAGTCTCCAGCTTTTCGACGTGTGAGGAATTTAGCCGGTATCCCTGGCTATTTTCCAGGTCTGCTGTAGCCAAATCAGCATTTAGAGAGATTAATTCTACCTGGATATCATAAACAATATTGTTTAGCCATTCCTTGGAACTGAAAGACCTGGCCAAACCCATGGCTGAATTTGCCTCATCAACTGTGCCATAAGCTTGTACCCTGAGATGATCTTTAAAGACCCTTTCTTTACTCAGCAAGCTAGTCTGCCCTTTATCCCCAGTTTTGGTATATACTTTCACCGCATTACTCCTCAAGCAAATCCTGGTTTATTTCCAGGGTATCAACGATACCAACGATCGCCGCATCAATGGCGGAGTTGGGTTTACCAGTCACCATACGGGCTGAACTTCCAGCCACAACCAAAACTGCCGCACCCGTTCCGGCCCCTATGGTATCCACCGCTACAACAGGGTAATGTTGATTGGGGTTATAATTTAAGGGCTGAACGACCAGCAACTTGGTGCCCGTAAGGCTGGCATCCTTTGGTGTCGCTACTAGAGTGCCCACGACCTTACCTAACCACATTCAGAAACTCCCTTTCTAATACCATTACGTATCCCTAATAATTACTACATTTAGCCTGTTGGCAATATCATGGGCCAAAG
>JBLNAS010000153.1:0-2551 GCA_050259475.1 Methylocystaceae bacterium | reverse complement strand
CCCTGGAAAACCCCATCCGTATCCCGAAAGAAAATCGGGGTAGGAATGGTGTCTATCATCTGCTGCAAAAAGTATAATTGCTCCTGCAGGGTTTTGGCGATCGAAGATATAGTTTGCACGATGGGCGTGAGATCTTCAGCCTTGTCAGCCATCTCAGTAGATATAGCACGGAAGGAACCGATGTTGCTGATAACCTCGTTGAAGTTATTTAAGGTGACGCCAGCATTGCTCGATAGCTCGGCTACTCCACCCTGAACCTCATTGAAGGCACGGGCAATTTCTCGGGCAATGGTTTGAAAACGTTCTTGGTCATTGCGAAGGGTTTTTTCCTGATACAGGTGGCAATTCTGTGGCTTATTCAAACCATTAAAAATAGCAATCGCCATCCGATAGCAGGAATTATAACCACAGGCCCCGCAATTACGGTAATCCTTCTCCCCAGTTTTGAGCATAGCTCCATAAATATTTGATAAATCGAGACCTGAGGGCGGATTTATATGCTGGTTACTGCTCAAATCCCGATAGTAATCGTAGCGATAACTATCCAGAACAAGGTGGTTTAGAAACTCGGACAAGTTATTATCAGCATTTGTCTGCTGAAGGTTTTGCTCAGCGCGCACCGCGATGGCGATTTCCACTTCATCAATCGAATGATTATGGTTGATACAACCTGGACCCATATTACACCCATTTTCACAGTTTAAGATATCGACTATAAGCGGTAAATGTGGTGACTTATTAATGATGGCGGTTTCGAGGTCAGCCAGGTATTTATCGTAGACTATTTTACCACTCACCCGAGTAATAAAGCCTGGAGTAGTAGGGTAGTGATGCAGGTAGCTTTCTTTTAGCCCACCGGGTGAGGAAAAACTAGCCGCAATTCCGGCCAAAATCTCATTATTAAACGTGCCCGGTTCGAGATCAGCGAGACAAATATTTTGCTGCTGAAGAATATTGTCAATCGATTTAAAGGTAACATTATAATCAATTAGTCCACTATCTTTAAATTCCCTGCTTTTAGCCAGGCAAGGGGATATAAAGGCCATACTATACTCTGGATGACTAGCTTTAATGTTAACTGCGATATTGTGTACAGGGCTACCAATCGGTGCCAGGTGGGGTAGTAGACCAGGGTGGTTTAATTCTATATATTTGACGATGGCGGGGCAGGGTTGAGCAATTAATGGTGGTTGTAATAATTGTTCTTCCAGCAATTGATGATAACAAGCTACGGTAATTTCTGCGCCAAGAGCCACATCATATACTGCGGTAAAACCAAGCGTTTTAAGGGCGGTGATTAAGCGCGGTAGATCGAAATTGCTCTGGGCTGAAGGGGCAATTAGTGCAGCTATCGGCTGTTTTTTCAGCGAATTAACCAGCGCATCAGCATCATCAATATAATGTCGAGCGGCTTTGGTCTCTAAACCATTATGACTAGCAACACAGGCGGCGACACAGTGACCACAGCCAATACAGAGGTTCTGATTAAGTTTCACTGTATTACCGCTGCCATTATTGCAAAACTTGCTAGGACACACAGCGATGCATTGATGGCAATTTGTGCAATTCTCTTCTGCCATGCTTATTACATTAGTTAATTCGTAGCGCATCCTACTTCCCCCCCATAGCATGCATAATTCACCATAAAAGGCGGAAAACATCTAGTAATCGACAGATAAACTAAAATAATGATAGCATAAGTATTTATCAACGTCTGCTAACAACAGTAATGGATAAAGGTGGTAGTCGGGTTAGGGGTTAGTTTAAGCAAAGATAGTGGTTAATTTCCAAATATATAAGCAGGAGAATAATACTAGAAGAACGAAATTACTTATACAAGTTACCATAATTACATATTATCTCCGAGTCTACCAGCCTAAAGCTTAGGTGATGGCTAGTAGACCATTGGGTTTGCCTGGAAATGGGTAGGCCTCCCGTATTTGGAAAGGAGAGCGCTTCACGGTGGGTAAAGTCCGGACTCAACTGCTATGTGCGTTTGTCCGGGCTTTTTATATTTAGCTGTGAAGATCCTCCGCAAAAATATTTTTGCTTGAGGAGAGTGAGGAAATGAAGAAACCGTTGTTGATGCTGGTGGCTGCCCTTATATTGGTTGGCCTCTGTGCGGGGGTGGCTATGGCTACGCCACCTATGCTTTTATCAGGTGGAGAGACTTACCAAAGTGATCCCCAACCCTTCTTTAGTGGTGATCGCATCATGGCTCCGGTCGGAGCAGTTTGTGATCTATTGTCTATTAATCCGAGTTGTAGTGAAACCAAAGGTAGTATAACTATGACCTTGAGTGGCAATTCCCTCACCGTTTTTGGAGGCCAAGCTAAAGCTCAATTAAATGGACAGGATATCATGCTTCCGCTGGCGGTCCAAACGGTGGATAATTTTACTTATGTGCCACTACGGGCGACCATAGAAGCCTTAGGGGCTACAGTTACCTGGAATGAGGAAAAGCAGTCGGCTGATGTGGCAACTCTCCCGGATAATAACCAGCTTATGGTTTTCCATGCTGGTAGTTTAGCGGCACCACTAAGAGACTTAT
>JBLNAS010000152.1:0-3952 GCA_050259475.1 Methylocystaceae bacterium | reverse complement strand
TTACATTTAAAGTATTATTTAATAATTATAAGATACGCCGTTCTTATATCAATATATCTTTATTAATACTTACACTGCTAGTTGTTCTTAGCACTTCCTTTGCTGATTATAAAACCATCAGTCTCTTCGGTACTTATGACCGTTATGAAGGCTCACTTTCGATGCTCTGCTATCTGATACTATTCTTTACTGCAGCGAACACCAATATAAATAATAAGCATGTGAAATTTATTAACTACGCGCTTTCCATCGTAATTGGTATCAATGTGGTAATTGGTGTGTTGAAGTTCTGGGGATTTGATCTCATTGGTACTGACTTTATGCGGGTGCTATTACTACCGGAGTCAATGCGCAATGCTTCCCTGTTAGGCAGTATTGGTTCCACCCTTGAAAATCCAAACTATTTAAGCGGTCTGTTTGGGGCACTTATGGCATATTTTGCGTTAATGACCCTAGCCACTTACGAGAAGACCGGACTAAAGGTCATATACCTAATTTTATGTATAAGTTCCTTTATCTTGGTCCTTTCTTCACGGTCTGCCAGCGGCTTTATAGGACTGCTCGCAGTTTTGGTGATCTTTATTCCGATTATATTTATAATGACTTCTAATAGAATAGCCGTACTGAGAACTCTGGCAATAAGCTTCGTATTCCTCAGTGTTGTTTTTATTACAATGTATTACCGTTTACCCACGATATATAATGACTTCTTAGGAACAGTAGGCAACATTGTATCGTTTGTTATACCATCAAATGCCTCCGCGCAAAAAACCATAGATTCTAATTTGCCAGAGGTTTCGAAACCTGGTGCCAGCGATATCAGTAGTGGCCGCTTTTTCATCTGGTCCAGGACCATTGATTTAATTTATGATAAACCATTTCTAGGGTATGGTGCAGGTACTCTGGCTTATTATTTTCCTCAGAATGATCCCGACAAGATTATTTATTTGAAAAGCTGGAATTCTTTTGTTAGCAAATCACACAATCAGTATATTGAAACAGCCTTTTCCTTTGGTGTACCCGCACTACTGATACTCGTTATACTATTTGTATCACATCTTTATAGGAGTTTTATTGATATTTATCGGCAACGAATGCAATTTGGTCCAGTTCGTTTGGCTCTCTTGGGTTTTTTCTGCGTCTATCTGATCCAATGGGTATTCAATGATACAACTATTGGTGGCTCAGTTGTTTTCTGGATATTATTTGGGGTAGCTGTATCATTGAATTATAGTAAGGAAACTGCCAGAGATTAATGTGATTTCTCAATTCTTTTGTAGATTCCTTTTACACTTTCCCCAGAATATAAATGAAGATGGTACTGTCATTAGTTTTTGGCAATTTACTAAACCGCCTAGTAGCTGGCAGCTATCCAGCAATCAGGTTGTGCAGTTCCTTTTGCATCTCATCAAGATGCTTCATGCTCATGTTCCGCGTTCATGGCCCTTCGTTTAAGTGTATAATTTTATCTGACATTTGCGTGGCTCCTTTCTTGGCAGATTTGTGTTGCAACTATATCTTACCAAGCAACTGCGCCCATTTCCGAACGCTATTTGGATTTATTGTACCTTATCTTTAAGTTGCCTCATCATAATAAATCAAACAGAAAACATAAAGGGACCCGATTTAGAAATAATCAAAATCAGGTCCCTTTCGCTTAAGCTTAATGGATTTTTTATTTCCACTCTGAGGCGCTATACAAATCGTTGTTTTGACCCGTAAGCAAAGCAAAGTTGGCCTTCTGCTTTGCTAAATCCGCTCTGGCGCTCACGAGGTCCAGTTTGGCAATGTCTACTGCCTTTTCCATGTTGTATAGACACTCCGTTGTACTCGTGGAACAATAAGGTATTATCCCGACGTTATATTTGATCTTGGCTAGCTTAAGATCGTTTTCGGCCTTAGTGAGAGCCTGCACTTTATCGGTTACTATTTTTTCCTGGGCATCCAGGGCAAAATACAGACTTTTTATCGAGGCTGCAACATCAATAATTGATTGCTGATAGTTATATTCAGCTTCTTTCATGTTAATGTCTTTGGTCACATCCGTTACCCCTTCCAGGGACCATGATTGTTTGCTCAATTCAATATCTCTCAGTGCCTTTTTGGTCCAAACTGTTGCAGATTTATCTGAACCTCGGCTGAGCTCAATACCCAATTCATCTCTTTTATAATTATTCAATATGGGGGTACTGGTGAGGTTAGGTTTCCAGTTCGTATCACTTATACCCAATAAATCGGCCAATGATGCTACAGAGGACTGATAGGCCGAATCATAACTCTTCACGGCAGTTTCCAATTTACTAATTGCGTCATCGTAAGACTTCATATCATAATCGGATACCATGCCCAAGCTGGCAGCCAACGATGAGATTTTCCTTTGTTGCTTGGCCTTATCCAGACTGATGCGAGCTGATTCCAGAGTATTACGGGCCTTGATAGCACTGGCATAGGCACTCACCATATCACTATATATCTGGTCCTTGGTCAATTGTTCCGTCTTTTTTGCAACTGTTACAGCTATATCCGCCCTCTGATAAGAATTGTATAGACTCTGATAGCCAGTTGATACAAATCCGCCGGTTGGTATGTAGGTAACTGCCTTGGCTCCATCATCGCGGTTCTTTTCGGCTCTCTCTACTTCCAGAGAATTATACTTGAGATCGTAACTAGCTTTGTTAGC
Organism: Methylocystaceae bacterium; assembly: GCA_050259475.1. Classification (GTDB taxonomy): domain Bacteria; phylum Bacillota; class Syntrophomonadia; order Syntrophomonadales; family JBLNAA01; genus JBLNAA01. The sequence continues at coordinate 1,272 of JBLNAS010000152.1, read as the reverse complement.
CGTTTCCAAGGCTTCCTGGATACTTAAGTCTTTCGTCTTATCGGTACCTTGGGCCGATGCTGCTGCGGGAAATGATAACAAAAAGACCAAAGTCACCAAAATGGCAGCTAATTTCCGTAGTTTCTTCATAATTCTATGCCTCCACATATTATCTACATTCCGACTCATTAGTCGGTTTTATGTAACCATTATAGAAGCCCTGACTTATTGATGTCAATACCCCGATGTTTCAATCGATTCTAAAAATTTCGGTTTACTGTAGATAGCAATAGAGGCAAATAATACTGCCTCTATTGCTATCTACTTATAGACACAATTAATTATATGTTTGTATTTCCAACTTTCCTTGGTCCGAGTTCCATTCATAATCGATCACATTACTTCGTTTCAATTCAGTCAGTGACAATGTTTTGAAATTATCCTTAGTGCTATAACCAGTATTCACTATACGATTCCCGATCATTAGTAGCTCGTTTTTCGTTGAGTAAGATACGGGATTATAAATGGGGTTGTATTCCATACGTATAAGTTCCATAGCATTATGATACTCCAGGTACAGCACTCCATTATCTTCCCAGTATGGCCAGGTGGTAGTCTCGCCGTTAACCACCATGAGTTTACTTTTAACCCGGCTGGTTTGCTGGGTTACAATATATACCGACTTCTCATCATCCTTCCAGGTTACCTGGGCACCCATAGCTTCGCTTATCGCGCGGACTGGCAGGAAAAGCCGATCATTAATTATCTGGGGGGGGCTATCAGTAGCAATTATCTTGCCGTCTAGATATACCTTGATCGGGTCTGTAGCATTTACTGAAATTGAAATCCCGACAACCATAATTAGTACGGCAAGCAAAACAGTGTTTATTTTTCTGTACTGCATGTTTTATGCCTCCTGTTTCCAATATATCCTCATAAATAATGATAGAAAAGGCCGGACTCAATTGAGTCCGGCCTTGAGGTTCTTATTCCTTATTTGGAAATCAGAACAGTCTGAGTACCAGCATCCCAGCCTACTACATAGCCGAGACCTTCAGCTACGTAACGAGCAGGCAGCATGGTTCTGCCACCGGTGATTTCGGGAGCTACGTCCATGGTCTTAGCTTCACCGTTTACAGTGATAGTGGTGCTGCCAACGGTCAGCTCAACCACTTTCTCGCCTTTGGTCATGGTAACCTTCTGAGTAGCTTCGTCCCAAACGATGTCATCATCGGTCAGGCCCATAGCATAGCCCAGGAAGCGGATCGGCATGTAGGTGCGGCCAGCCTTGAT
>JBLNAS010000151.1:0-6163 GCA_050259475.1 Methylocystaceae bacterium | reverse complement strand
AGTATTCTTTTGCGTAAAATCGCATCGCTTGTAATCAGCATGAGCTTAATTTTACCGCATTTACTACACTCTAACCGGATAAGATGCCAAAGTTATAAAACAAAGGCTATAAGCTTTATTTCGTACCTCTATGCAAAACAAAGCACTGGCCAACCTAAGTGGTCAGCCAGTGCAAATAATCAATATACCTTTTAGAGGAAGAAAATTAGCAGGTAAACCGTGGAGATTAGTATTGATACTAGCATCAAGGGAAAAGCAAGTTTCATAAATCCCCAGAAGGTCATGGGATAGCCTTCGCGGGCTGCGATACCAGATACCACCACGTTAGCGGAAGCACCGATAATAGTACCATTGCCGCCCAGGCAAGCGCCAAGGGAAAGTGCCCACCACAGCGGGAAAACATCCATACCGGAAATTGAGCCAATATCCTTGATTAGTGGGATAAAGGTGGCGACAAAGGGGATGTTGTCCACGAATGCTGAAGCAATTGCTGAAAACCACAGTATAAGCATTGTGGTAGCAGTTAAATTGCCATTAGTAGCGGCTACTGCTTCCTTAGCTAGAGAGGTAATGATACCTGTCTGCACCAAACCACCTACCAGAATAAACAGTCCAATAAAGAAGAACAACGTCGGCCATTCTACTGTATGGAAAACCTCTTCTGGGTCTTGGCGTGTAAGTAGCAGCAGTAAGGCCGCACCAGCTAAAGCAATAGTAGCTGATTCTAAATGCAAGAACTGGTGTAACACAAAGCCCACTATAACAATACCGATAACCCACAGGCATTTTTTCAACAATACCGGATCTTTGATCGCCTGATCAGGATCCATGGCGGCAACTTTGGCCTGGTTAGCCGGGTCGGCCACCAATTGCTTGCGATAAATTAAGCGCAGTATGAGTATAGTTACAATAAAAATAACCACAATAACTGGGGCATCATACTTAATAAAATCAATGAACCCAAAACCGGTGGCACTGCCGATCATAATATTGGGAGGATCACCGATTAAAGTAGCTGTGCCACCGATATTGGAGGCCAATATCTCGCTAAACAGGAAGGGTATGGGGTTTATCTCCAGAGCATAGGTAATGGAAAGCGTAACTGGAACCACTAAAAGTACGGTGGTAACATTGTCTAGTAAGCCGGAGGCGACAGCCGTGATGGTGGCTAATGATACCAGTATTTTAATTGGATCGCCCTTGGCTTGGTGGGCAGCTTTGATCGCCATGTATTCAAAGACGCCGCTCTTCTGGGTAATACCGACAATGATCATCATTCCGATTAACAGTCCCAGGGTGTTAAAATCAATATATTTAATTGCATTTTCCTGAGTAAGGACACCAGTCACTATCAGTAGTACAGCACCCGCCATAGCGATGATAGTTCGATGAATTTTTTCTGAAATGATTATGCCATATACGATGAGAAATAAGGCTCCAGCCAGAAAGATTTGCCATTGCATTTTATCCATCTCCCTTTATTGTTTTTTATTTGAATTTTTCACAATTTATCTAAGCATAATCATTGTACTCCTGACACCAACAAATAAAAATCACCGCTGCCTAGGCAGCGGTGAAGAATAATCACCTTTTTCTATTTTAGCCAAGGTTCTTCAACAAATTGGCCATTTCTATCGCGCCAACCGCAGCATCGAACCCCTTATTCCCCATTTTGGTTCCGGCTCTTTCCACTGCTTGTTCAATGGTATCAGTGGTAAGTACCGCATTGATGACCGGGACCTGGGTTTCCAGTGATATTATGGCAATCCCTTTGGTCACTTCACCGGCGACATAATCGAAGTGCGGGGTGTTACCACGAATGACCGCACCCAGACAGATGATGGCATCATAGCCCTTAGCTGCCATCTTTTTTGCCACCAGGGGAATTTCGAAAGCCCCGGGAGCATACGCTACATCGATCTGTGCTGCCTCGACTCCATGCCGAGTTAAGCCATCCATTGCACCAGATGGCAGTTTACTGGTAATAAAATCATTAAAACGGCTAACCACAATACCAATGGTGAGCCCCTCGCCCACTAAATTACCTTCAAACACCTTTGCCATACTCAAACTTCCTCCCAATTATCAATTTAATCAAGTTACGGTCATTCAAAGATGAACGATTAGAGCCTGACCCCAATTGTTCACTTTTAGATTTAAGCTAATAGGTGACCCATTTTTTCCTTCTTAGTCTTCATGTAACGCTCGCTTTGCGGTTTGATCGGCAATTCAATTGCCACGCGATCGACTACGGCTAAGCCATACCCATCTAGTCCCTTGATCTTTTTCGGATTGTTGGTCATGAGACGCATCTTGTGTACGCCCAAGTCCGATAATATTTGCGCCCCAATACCATAATCGCGTAAATCAGCCGGAAAGCCGAGTTTGATATTAGCCTCTACAGTATCCATACCCTGATCTTGAAGGTGATAGGCCTTTATTTTGTTACCGAGACCAATGCCACGCCCTTCTTGCCGCATATAGACTAATACCCCTTTACCTTCCGCCTCAATCATTTGCAAGGCTTGGGTTAGCTGGTCACCACAATCACAGCGGGCAGAACCAAAAACGTCTCCCGTTAGACATTCCGAGTGTACCCGCACTAATACCGGTTCGTCAGGTTCCCACGTACCTTTGACCAAGGCTACATGTTCCTTACCTTCCAGGTATGAGTCATAGACTACGATCCGGAAGTCACCATATTCGGTAGGTAGATTAGCTTCGTCCATCCGCCGTACCATTATCTCCGTACGACGGCGATAATTGATAAGATCAGCCACGGTCATTATTTTATAGCCGTTACGCTGAGCAAAATCGATTAGTTCAGGAACCCGCGCCATGGTACCATCTTCATTCATGATTTCACAGATTACTCCAGCGGGATAAAGTCCAGCTAGACGAGCTAAATCAACCGAAGCTTCGGTATGCCCCGCCCGACGCAGTACGCCACCCTCTTTATAGCGCAAGGGGAAGACATGGCCGGGACGCCGAAAATCATCGGCTACGGTAGCAGTATTTAGCAAGGCCATAACAGTAGCCGAACGTTCATGGGCTGAGATACCAGTGGTAGTAGTCTTGTAATCCACCGAAACAGTAAATGCTGTCTCGTGGTTATCGGTATTCTTAAGTACCATCGGTTTGATATCCAGTTCATCCAAGCGTTCACCGATAACCGGGACACAGATGAGCCCCCGCGCATGGGTGGCCATAAAATTAATTACCTCAGGACTGGCAAATTGGGCGGCTACTACTAAGTCACCTTCATTTTCCCGGTCTTCATCATCAACTACAATGATCATTCTGCCCTGTTTGATTTCATTAATGGCTTCTTCTACACTGCAGAACATGGTGTTTCCTCCTTCACAACTCTAATATCCATTATGGCGCAGAAAATCTATAGTCAAGCCCCCGGTTTTGCCCGGTGATGCTTCTTGCTCCTGGCTAGCTAGCAGCTTCTCCACATAGCGACCCAGAATATCTGTTTCCAGATTGACCCGGTCTCCCGGCTTTTTAAAGCCCAGGGTAGTTACCTGCCCGGTATGAGGAATCAGTGACACCGAGAAACTGTCGACCTGGAGGTCAACTACGGTTAAGCTAATCCCGTCAATGGCGATGGAACCTTTGGCTACTATATATCTCATCAATTCAAGCGGAGCTTGGATCCGGTAAATATGAGCAATACCCACCTGGCTAATCTCAAGAATACTGCCGACCCCATCGATATGGCCCTGCACCAGATGCCCTCCCAAGCGGCTGCTCAGAGTTAAAGCCCGTTCCAAGTTTACCTGGCTACCTGGCGCCAAGATGCCTAGTGAAGACTTCTTCAAGGTTTCCGGCATGACGTCGGCCTCAAACTCACCACTGCCCAATTTGACCATGGTTAGACAGACACCATTAACGGCCACACTATCTCCCAGCCCAGCACCTTCGAGCACCTTACGACAGGCGATGGTGATCTTGCCTGACTGGCTGGCTTGAGTAATAGCTTTTACCGTTCCCAATTCCTCTATTAATCCGGTAAACAAGTTACCACCTCCTTGGCTCTCCCAGCCATCCTTCCACTAATAAGTCTTCCCCTACTAGCTGTGACTTTTTAACTGACATGGCTAAGGCATCATTCATTAGAGCAAAGCCGCTTCCTCCCACCGGTGTGGGGGCGTTGGCACCGCCGATGACTTTCATGGCGATAAAAGCATACCAGTAATCGACCAATCCAGCTTGGATCAGGCTCCAATTAAGCCCACTTCCTCCCTCGACTAGCAAACTCGAGATACCGCGATTTGCTAACTGACTGAGGCCCTGGGTCAAGTCGAGATCATCAGCTTCTCCCTTTAGCTTGATTAATTCCACTCCTTGGGCCGTCAGTCTCTCTGCTTTATCTTGATTAGGATTTTCAGCTGTTAAAATCAGCGTGGGTTGATCTTTAGCCGTCACTACTACCTGAGCTGTTAGTGGTATATCCAGTGCCCCATCTACTACTACCCGTACCGGATTCCTCGTCCCGACTTGCTCTAAACGAACATTGAGCTGGGGATCATCCTTGATAACCGTATTAGCACCCACCATAACACCGTCATAGCGATTGCGCATTTGATGCACCAAACGTCGGGATGTTTCTCCGGTAACCCAACGAGCATCGCCACTTGCGGCGGCAATCTTACCATCCAGGGTCATCGCCGTCTTTAATATTACATAGGGCAATCCGGTTTGGATACGCTTGAAAAAGGGTTGGTTAATGTCGCGGGCCGCCGCCTCCAGCAGCCCGGTTTCTACTTTAATACCCGCTGACCGCAGCCAGGCTAACCCTTGTCCCGCCACCTGCGGGTTGGGATCAGCGGTAGCCGCTATAACCTCAGTTATTCCAGCAGCAATCAAAGCTTCGCAGCAGGGTCCAGTACGCCCATGATGACAGCAGGGTTCTAAAGTTACATAGATGGTGGCACCCTTCGCTAGCTCACCTGCCGCCCGGAGCGCATTGACCTCAGCGTGAGGTTCGCCCGCCCGGTGATGATAACCTTCACCTACAACGGCACCATCCCGCACGATAACTGCTCCTACCAATGGATTAGGGCTGGTACGCCCCTCCGCCATCAATGCCAGTTCAATGGCGCGCTGCATATATTGCTCTTGCGTTTTTAGGGTACTGCTTGCCACCATTGTTTATGCTCCTTGCCATGTCCAATTAATCGGTATCGCTGAATTACTTTGAACCAACACCAGGAAAAATACGCGCAAAAAAGACCCTGCTTTCCACAGGGTCCGGCGATACTAAAGACATGGTCACAACAGCCAGAAACCAGAACTCTAAAGTTCCAGCCAGCTTAAGCACCACGCACTCCTTCTCCCATCCAGACTATTACTGTCGGCTCTGGAATCTCACCAGATCCTGCCCCATAAGGGCTCGCGGGCTGTACCGCCGATAGGGACTTACACCCATCCCCGAAGGAAAGCTTTTTAAGTTGTGTATAATATAGCACCAAGAAACGATCTCGGTCAAGGTATTATGCTGGTCGGAAAATTACAACTTTAATCCGGCGATGGCAGCGGCAAGATCATTAGCACTAAACAGATAGGAGCCAGCGACTATAACCTCGGCTCCCGCTGCCTTTACCAGAGCCGCTGTCTCCCGGTTGATACCACCGTCAACTTGAATTAAGGCCTGACTTCCACATTGGTTAATCATTACTTGCAATTCTTTTATCCGCGTAGCAGCATAAGGAAGGTATTTCTGCCCCCCCCAACCGGGATTAACACTCATAATCAAGACCAAATCAACTGCTGGTAAAATCCAGCGTACAGTTTCTAAGGGAGTAGCTGGATTTAAAGCCACCCCAACCTTTTTCCCTAATTCCTTAATCTGAGCCACTAGCCGATCAAGATGATTGCTAGCTTCGGCATGTACGGTTATTAAATCAGCTCCAGAATCGGCAAATGCTGCGACATACTGTTCAGGGTGGCTGATCATCAAATGGACATCAAAGAATAACTGACTCAAAGGCCGTAAGGCTTTAATAACCGGCGGTCCGATCGTTATATTGGGAACAAAATGCCCATCCATAACATCTATATGTACCCAGTCGGCACCAGCCGCTTCAACTCTGGTCAATTCCTCACCAAGACGAGCAAAGTCGGCAGCCAATAGCGATGGTGCAATCAACATCTT
>JBLNAS010000150.1:0-3506 GCA_050259475.1 Methylocystaceae bacterium | reverse complement strand
TAGGGCGGGGGATGGGGTAATGTAAATTAGCAAAGGGAGCCATTTGGCTCCCTTTGTAAGTTTTATGGTTGTTTTATCTTGTGCTCGGGTAGATCACAGTGTGATATCACAGTGGAGGCGGGGACAGTTATCGTCTCTAGGTTCCTCGAATCACAACCACCTTTTTCATCTGGCCCCGGTCGATTAGCCAGGTAAAGTTTTCCCTGGTGTTTGGCATCGCGGCAGATGGTAACCTCTCGAGTAGCTTCCTGGCTTTCTCCGGTATAAGGAGCACCAGGATGTATATCGCAGTAATCACGAGGAGCAGCATCGGGCCAGAAATCGGCTTCGCCTTTAGCCAATGCTTGGGGGCAGTTCACAGTCGCTAACAAACTAGTTTCAGCACAGACGTAGGTCACCCGCTGGCCTGGTGTAGCCGTGTTAAAATTATGCGGACAAATATCTATCGGTTCCTTACCTTGAACGACGTACTCGGTTACGATATCGCTAGCTGGACAGTACTGTGAGGGTAGTAGACCTGATTTGGTACATACTTGAACCTCAACTATATTATCTGGCTTGGTAAAATCTTTAGCAGGCTTCCCCTTTACTGCTTTAGTCATTATTTTATTAAAGATCAAGGCCGGGTGTTTGCCGCCAAAGGTATCTTCGGCCTTGCCCTTCATGGTTTCATTATTATCAAAGCCTATCCAGACTGCACAGCTGTAATAAGGGGTAATACCAGCAAACCAGACGTCCTTTTTATCACTGGTGGTACCAGTCTTGCCTCCGGTCACCATCCCGGTGACGGCACCGCGAGCACCAGTGCCATGGGGGTCATATACCACCGATTTAAGCAATGAAGAGACTAGCCAAGCGGTTGATGACTCCATAGCTTTTTCGGGTTTATACTTAGCTTCATAAAGGACGATGCCATTGGCATCCACAATCTTGGTCACGGAATGTGGAGTAACATATTTGCCTTCATTAGCAAAAACTCCATAGGCAGTAGCTAATTCCAGGGGTGTTACTCCTTGAGTTATACCGCCTAAAGCGGTTGAAAGATTATAATCATTTTTGGCTCCGGCGCGAACTAGGGTAGATATTCCAGCATTTTCTGCTAAGTCGAGACCATTCTTAATCCCCACCAAATCAGCCAGCTTTACCGCATAGGTATTGATTGAGCGTTTCACTGCTTCACGCATGGTGATTGGACCCAAGTAAACCCCATCATAGTTTTGCGGGGTCCAAGCTTGCCCATTGCCCTGATTATAGGATTTAAGTGAGTCTTCCAAAACCAGATTAGGCATATAACCAGCTTCCAGGGCAGGTGCATAAACTACCAGAGGCTTAAATGCGGAACCGGGTTGCCGTTTGGCCATGGTGGCGCGATTAAATCCACGCTGAGTAGTATAATCACGTCCACCAGCCAGGGCAATTATGGCACCCGTATGATGATCGACAATGGCCATTCCAGATTGTACGTTATTTCCTTTGGAATTCTTAAAACTAGGGAAGTTTGCCTTATTGGCATAAATATCTTCCGCCAGTTGCTGTACCTCAGTATTCATGGTGGTATAGATACGCAACCCCTCAAAGTAAATAGCGCTATTCGGTTGGGAATACCCCTTTTTAGCCAGGATCTTTTGGCTTTCTTCCATCACGTTGTCCATAAAGGCTCCATATTGGTAACCTTCACGGGAAGCAGTATTATATTTTAGTTCGGTTTGGTAAGCTTTTTCAGCTTCAGCTTCAGAAATAAAATTACAAGTAACCATCCGATTTAAGACCTGCTTCTGCCTTTTCTTGGCTCGTTCAGGATCATTAAACGGAGAATAGGCATTTGGGCTTTGAACCCTCCCCGCGATTAAAGTACATTCCGCCAGGTTAAGTTCGGTTACGTCCTTGCCGAAATAGACATTAGCTGCTGCTTGTACTCCATAAGTACTGCCGCCAAACAACACCTTGTTTAGGTACATCTCCATGATTTCTTTTTTTGTGTAGTGACGTTCCAATTGAACAGCAAGTACAATCTCTCGGATCTTTCGTTCATAGCTTTTATCAGTGGTTAAATACGCGCTACGTGCTAGTTGCTGAGTGATGGTACTAGCTCCCTGGGCTTTACTGCCGGAGATAACATCGACAAACACTGCTCGGGCAATAGCCTTTAGGTTAACCCCATGGTGCTGAAAGAATTCGGTATCTTCAGTCGCTAAAAACGCATTGACTAAATTGGGGGGGATTTTCTCATAAGGTACTAAAGTACGGTTTTCCTGAGCATGAAAACGGAATACCGCATCACCTTTCTGGTCGTATACCTGTGAGCCTTCTTGCCCATAGAGCTTGTCTGCATCCCAGGCTGGTAAATTACGCATGGTACCCACAATTATTCCACCAGCCAAACCGATGATGATAAAAGTGATAACGATTAAGGTGCGTATTAAAATGCTACGAGTTTGCTTCTTTTGCCGCAAAATATGATCCTCCTTGGTAAAGGTCACGTACCTTTGACATAATGCCATCATTATAAGAAAATTAACTAGGATTTTATTTGCTAATTTATTATATAGTAACAACTTACCGGGGTTACGTCTATTTATAACCGGATCCCATAAAAGGGTAGATAAACCAGTAATTTGCCACAAAAACAGGAGGCTACGATAATGGATACGAAAAAAATAAGCCGGCAGGTTAACGACCAGATGGCGGTTATCAGACGTGGGGTCGCAGAAATTGTGCCAGAAGATGAACTAATTAAAAAACTACAAACTTCATTAGCCGAGGGTAGACCGCTTAAGGTAAAACTAGGCCTTGATCCCACCGCCCCAGATTTGCATTTAGGTCATACTGTAGTACTTAATAAACTGCGTCAATTCCAGGACCTAGGTCACGCCGTTCATTTAATCATTGGCGATTTTACCGGAATGATTGGTGATCCAACTGGCAAGTCTGAAGCCCGCAAACAGTTGACGGAAGCTGAGGTCAAAGTTAATGCTCGTACTTATGAGGAGCAAATCTTTAAGATCCTTGACCCGGAGCGTACCGTGGTTCATTTTAATAGTGAGTGGCTCTCACCGCTTAAATTTGCCGATGTGGTGAAGTTATCCGCCAAATACACTTTGGCTCGCATGATGGAACGGGACGACTTTTCTAAACGTTACCGTGAAGGTCTTCCAATCAGTATTCATGAACTTTTCTATCCCTTAATGCAGGGCTACGATTCGGTAGCTCTGGAAGCGGATGTAGAAATGGGTGGTACCGACCAAAAATTTAATCTACTCGTAGGTCGCCATTTGCAAAAGGAATATGGTCAGGAAGCGCAAGTTGCTTTGATGATGCCGATTTTGGAAGGCACGGATGGCGTTCAGAAGATGTCTAAGAGTTTAGGAAATTATATCGGTATTAATGAAGATCCTAATAGTATGTTCGGTAAAACTATGTCTATTCCGGATGAAATGATTGTTCGCTACTTTACCTTGGCAACGCGAGGTCCCCAGGATGAAATTAATGCTATGGGAGAACATATG
>JBLNAS010000149.1:0-4231 GCA_050259475.1 Methylocystaceae bacterium | reverse complement strand
ACACCCAGTTCAGCTACTTTATCAATAACCAGCTTAAGCTCATCTTCACCATCAGTTGGGAAGCGGTTCAAGGCTACGATGGCTGGTAAGCCAAACATCTGCACGTTTTCCACATGCTTTTTCAGGTTTTCGATACCGCCCGCCAGGGCTTCCATGTTAACTTCGCCTAATTTATCTTTGGCCACCCCACCATGGGATTTGAGCGCGCGCACCGTGGCTACTATAACCACGGCATCGGGCTTAAACCCAGCATAACGGCAGACCAAGTCAAAGAACTTCTCAGCGCCCAGGTCAGCACCGAAACCAGCTTCAGTTACCATATATTCACCGAGTTTCATTCCTAAGCGAGTGGCTACCGCGCTATTCGCACCGTGCGCTATATTGGCAAAGGGCCCGCCGTGGATGAAAGCTGGTGTGTTCTCCAGGGTCTGTACTAGATTGGGTTTAATCGCATCTTTCAGTAATAAGGTCAGTGAACCTTGCCCTTCCAGGTCCGCACAAGTTACTGGCTTACCCTCGTAAGTATAAGCTACTACCATACGCGCCAAGCGAGCCTTTAAATCTTCCATATCAGTAGCTAAGCAAAGAATAGCCATAATTTCAGAAGCTACCGCAATATCAAATCCAGTTTCACGGGGTATTCCATCAGCCGTGCCCCCAAGACCGATCACTATATGGCGCAGCGCCCGGTCATTCATATCAATTACCCGCCGCCATACTACTTGCCGGGGATCAATATTTAAAATATTACCCTGGTGCAGGTGGTTATCCAGTAAAGCTGCTAACAGGTTATGGGCAGTACTGACGGCGTGAATATCACCCGTAAAGTGCAAGTTAATGTCTTCCATCGGCACCACTTGCGCATAGCCGCCACCAGCCGCTCCACCTTTGACACCAAAACTGGGACCCAAGGAAGGCTCTCTGAGCGCAATAATCGCCTTTTTACCGATTTTGTTTAGCGCCTGTCCTAGCCCGACGGTAGTAGTAGTCTTGCCTTCACCCGCTGGCGTGGGATTGATAGCAGTAACCAGAATAAGCTTACCATCCGGTTTACTCTGTAAGCGCTGAATAGCCTCCATTGATATCTTCGCTTTATATTTACCGTAAAGTTCCAGATCATCCTCAGCTAGGCCCACCTGAGTAGCAATCTGAATAACTGGCAACATTTTCGCTTCTTGGGCGATTTCTATGTCGCTCTTAAAGGCCATAAACCAACACTCCCTTTTTGTGCTTTATATTTCAATCTATTATTGATCAATATTACCTTAATTTCGGCAAAAACCAGTTTATTCCCATTATAGTATCACGAATTATAGACTTAAATAAACCCTTTATCTGACAAGAGGGCTTGGGCCTGGTTACGATCCTCATCGGCCACCAATAAGACTGGACCAGTACATCCCATACCACTGGATGCATAGACACCAGCTGCCCAAAGGCATTGCACGGCATCTTCCAGTTGTAGAATATCAATGCCCGATAACTGGGAAGTGACCGGTTTAGCTGGTGGAGCCGTGATAATTTTATTTTCGTTAGTATCCTTTTTGGGCTTTTCCACTTTCCAGCCCGCTTTTTCGGCGGCGGCTATTTCGCGAGCCGCTACGTCCATTATTTTACCTCTAACAATATCAGCGCAATATTTAATGGCACCAGCAATTACCGGTGCTCCAGAAGCCCGGGATATAATCATAACCAGGCGATTAAACCCGGGGCCAATACCAGGACCATAGCCATAACCCAAGCTCTCGTAACTGCCACCACTTGTGTAAGCGGAAAATATTTTCATTAATAAATTACCGGTTAGGGTATCGGTAACTGCGACATCAATAGTACCCATTAGCAAGTCATTGCCGCGCAGCACCCGGCCACCATCGGCACGGGCAGAAGCTCCCCACTCAAATTGGTAACCATTATGGCGCATTTTCTCCAGGTGTTGTTCCACCTGCCGCGCTCCATCAAGATTCAGAATACCTACCCGAGGATTGGCAACTCCGGCAGCCTTGGCGGCGGCAATCCCATAAACCGCATTCTTTACCATAGCCTGCACCCGTTCAGTATCCGAGGTGCCAGTGGAAGTAGCGATATAAACCTCTTTCCCTAAAGCAGGCGTAATCACTCGCCCTACCGTCGAAACTCCAATCGGAAAGGGGTAATGGGCAGTAACACAGCCATCAATCTGCCCACTATCTAATAATTGCTCCATAATTTTATGCTGCTCTTCCTCCTGGTCACAAGCATGGGTTTCCAGACTACTATCAGCACTATCACCGATCAAAACCGGTTCTATACCCAGATTGAGAGCCCGGGCCAATTCGGCACCCCTTACCAGTTCGGCCGCCCCCAGTTCGCTGCCGAGGGTAGTAATGCCAACCCGAACCGGTTTCATGGCCCCCCCGGATTTTAACATGCGGGCAGCATCGAGTAAAACCTCGGCTAACAGGTCCTTACTCGTCTTTGCAGTTGCCATGCTCATCACCTCCCGGCCAATTCCTGGGCTGCCTTCTCTAAAGCCTCACCAAGTATGCTCATTATTTCTGTCTTGACACTACTAATATCAATGGTAGATTCCTGCGGTGCAATTTGGTTAGCCTCTAAAACGATTGAAATGCCATCAAAAAGGTCGGTCATGCGACCTAAGAATAGGCTACCTTTCCCCACAATCATGCAGCGCTCGGCCTGCCCCTCGATTAACTGATCGCGGAAGAACCCTAATGCCGGTACCCCAGATGGAATATGGCCTTGAGTGGGAGCAAATCCCGTCATGCCTATTTTCTCGACAAAACCAGGCAAACCACTTTTCTCAATCTCACCCCGTTTTACTGCCATGGCACCGATCATTTTATAATTAGCTAACGGCACATCACCAGCACCTGCGGGGACGGTGATTTCCGGGTTCTGTAACTCGGGTGCATAATAGTCAATATCGCCTAACTTGAGACCAACCTTTTCTAGCGGGTCAACTACTATAGCCTGGATTACCGCTTGTGGTGCTGAGCCTGATGATATGGTGTGGCGGCCGACGATATCAGTTCTAAATACCGGGCTTACACCATCATCCTCACTGACTAACAAGGCATAACCACCGATACAGTCTTCCAGGATGGGCAAGTTTTTGTTAACATGATCACGCCCGTTCATCGCTAATTTCGCTAATGACCCGCCAGCAAAAACTAGTACGTTCTTAAACATCCCGGATTTAACCAGAGCTGTGGCATGTAAAATTCCATGCGCTGGTGCCGCGCAGAAGCCGCGGATATCAACTCCGGTTGCATTCAATAAGCCACAGAACTCGCCAACAGCCTTGGCCATATTGCCACCACCACGTTGGTTCATATCACCGACCGCTTCTTCTGAGGTTTCCATAAAGTAATCAACAATGGCCGGATCAATATTGTTCTTCCTAAGTAAATTGATAACGGCAATTACCCCTGAGGCCTTGGTAACCAGGTTCTCCATCATAACATGAGCCGACAGATTGGCATCGGTTTCATGAGCTTCCCGTATACAACCAATAACTTCACCAGCAAGTATTAAGGCGATAGCCTGATGTTTTTCGATTAGCGCGGTAATCTCGCTAAGATCACTGGTTTTCCCCAGCACCGCCATATGTTTGTCATTAAAGTAGGCCGCAGTTGTTAAAGCCGCCTGCGCCTGTGCCGCAAACTGCGGGGTAATAAGGACTAACTCAAAGGCATCAACTATCTTTAAAACCCCATAAAAGGTTACTGCATCCACGATTTCGCCGACTTTGCCCTGCGCCTGGGCCTGAGGTAACAGGTTCTCATACCAGGGCTGGGGCATATTCTTTAATTCCAGTGGGGTCGCATTACCAATATAGACTTGGTTAGGGGCATAACCCACCGCCTGTTCATAGCTGCGAACATGCTGCTTAAATTCTTGCATTAGGTTTGATCCTGGGTTTTTGTGCAGCTCTTGTTCGAGAGTGCTACCATACTGGATCATTTCGGGAGCATGCACCAGGATATTACTTACTGCTTTCAATACCGGGAAAGCCATCGGTAATAACACCTCCAAAAATCCTAAGAAAAAGGCGGGGTAAATCCCCGCCATATCCGCCTAGAACACAGTCTGTTCCTGCACCTCAGTGGTCAGGGCTTTCAGAGCTTTTTCTACTAGCTGCCGCCGAAGCTTTTTCTCATCGGCCCGATCCAGCTTAGGATTGCCCAAGGGATGGGGAATAGCAATTGTGGGTATAATGCGATTGGCTCCT
>JBLNAS010000148.1:0-5276 GCA_050259475.1 Methylocystaceae bacterium | reverse complement strand
GGTGTTAATGGGGTTTCTGTGGTATGCCATGGTTCATCCCGCGCTCAAGCTATTGTTAGTGGGATTAGGGTAGCTAAACAGTGCGTTGATCATAAGCTGGTAGATAAAATTAAACAATACTTAACCTAAAAGGAGAATGGCTATGATAGAGTTTCAGGATTTTTACATTTTAGCCCGTGGTTATCTAGCAGACCAATTAGATATTAATGCTGATAGTATTACCTTGGAAACTAGTTTTGAGGATATTGATGCTGATTCAATTGATATTGTTGAAATGATAATGGCACTGGAAGATAAGTATGATGTCGAGTTTCCAGAAGATGAACTGGATGATTTTAAAACAATGGGCCAACTAGTTCGTGCTTTATATGATTATCTGGTTCAGGCAAAATCATGAACCGTGAAACCCGGGCTACCCGAGAGTTTATCAAGGCCACCCAGGTGGATTTGACTAACCGGGATTTGCTTGTTAAAGCCTTAACCCATCCTTCGTATTCCCAGGAACACGAGGGAGTGGTTAATAATCAACGCCTGGAATTCTTAGGAGATTCGGTACTTAACCTGGTGGTAGCAGAATATCTGTTCAATGCCTTTCCCCAGCGAGCGGAAGGTGATTTGACCAAAATGCGAGCTCGGGTAGTATGTGAAAAGGCTTTGGCCCAAATGGCAGGTGAATTACGGTTAGGTGAATACCTGCTCTTGGGTAAAGGTGAAGAAATGTCAGGAGGTCGGCAACGGCACTCCATCTTGGCAGATGGTATGGAAGCGGTCATTGGAGCAGTGTATCTGGATAAGGGTCTGGAATTTACCCGGGAATTTATCCTGAGATACTTGGCTGATGATATAGCTGGTATTGCTACAGGCAATTTTTATGATTACAAATCAAAATTACAAGAAGTGGTTCAAAGTCATTGCCGCGAAAATGTTAGTTATAATATTTTAGAGGAGAATGGGCCGGCTCATGATAAGACCTTTGTTGCGGGCGTCTTGTTTCACGGTCAGCTTTTGGCAACAGGTAGTGGTAAGAGTAAAAAAGAAGCCGAGCAAAATGCCGCCCAAATTGCCCTCAGTCTTGATATCGATTATGGAGATACCGCATGCGAAAGTTAATAATCCCAATTTTCTTACCAGAAGTAGCCTGCCCAGGCCGCTGCATATTTTGTGATCAACGACGTATCAGTGGCCAATCTGAGGTAGTAGCACCTACTGCGGTAGCAGAGATTATTAAAAAGCATTTGGCCACCAATCCCTGCCCTGGAGAGGTAGAGGTCGAGGTGGCCTTTTTTGGCGGTACTTTTACTGCCATGCCGCCGATTATGCAGGAAGAGTATTTACAGGCAGTACAAACTTTTATTTTACGAGGCGAGGTTGGGAAAATAAGAGTTTCTACTCGCCCTGACCGAATCGAAAAAAAGGATATGTCCCGGTTGCGTGATTACGGAGTATGGCTGGTGGAACTGGGTATTCAATCATTAAATGATCGGGTATTAGAAAAGGCAGAACGTGGCTATAATCGAATTCAAGTCGAGCAAGCAGTACGAGTGATTCAGGAAGCTAATTTGGCCTTTGGTGCGCAATTGATGCCAGGTCTTCCGGAATCCAATACGGCAATTGAAATCGAAAGCACGCGTACCTGTGCTGAGTGGGGTGCAGCTACTGCCCGCATCTATCCGACGCTGGTACTTAAGGGAACTAAGTTAGAAAGCTGGTACCAACAGGATAAATATCGTCCCTTAAGCCTGGAAGCGGCTATCGAAGTATGTGCTGACATGTACCAGTGCTTTCGGGAGTATAATATTCCTGTTATTCGGGTTGGACTGCAAGCCAGTGATGATTTGCAGCAACCGGGGACAGTGGTAGCTGGGCCTTGGCATCCAGCCTTGGGTGAATTGGTACAGTCACGCCTTTGGCGACGCCGACTAGATCAGGTTATAGCTGAGTGGCAGGGGGAAAGTCGGCTGGAGGTATCAGTCCCCATCCGACAGCTTTCCCAAGCAATAGGCCAGCACCAAGCCAATTTAAGTTGGCTGCGCCATAAATATACTGCAGATATTCGAATTATTGGCAGTATATTGTTGCAATCTGACCAAATTAATGTAAATAATTGTGACTGATTGGCGGAAAACAGAAAATTACCGGCAGGAATTTTACGTTAGCAAGCGAATATTTAGAAACAACATAGAAATTGTTGCGGTTATAGATAGAACAGGGGACAAAGGAGGATTCCAGTGGAGATGTTAAGGGTATCAGCCAATTCCAATCCTAAATCGGTGGCCGGAGCATTGACTGCGGTTATCAGAGAGAATGGTCGAGCCGAAATCCAAGCCGTAGGAGCGGGCGCAGTAAATCAAGTGGTTAAAGCAATAGCTATCACCCGAGGCTATGTGGCTCCCAATGGACTTGATTTAGTATGTATACCAGCATTTGTGGAAATTACTATCGATGATGAAAACCGCACGGCAATAAAATTTATCATCGAACCTAGATAAGAAGCAACTAGGAAAACCAGGGGATAAAAGTTTATAATTGACATGAGCAGGCAGGTTTAAGAGCCTGCCTTTTTCATACTTCAGGAAGGCGTATCTGTTACCATAACAGATTGAAGTACTGAAAGGCGCGCGTCAAGACAACCAATATAAGCGCGTCTTTATTAAATGGTGGAATTGATGAAACAAAGAATTTTAGCTGTCCTACTAGGGCAGGCTGGGAAGCCGGTATCTGGGGCTAAATTAGCCGAGACACTCGGCATATCCCGGGTTATGGTACACAAATATATAGCCAGTCTGCGGTCTGATGGCTTTGTCATCAAAGCTATTGCCGGGCACGGTTATGAGCTGTTTTGGCCGAAGACTGAGGTAAATCCATCAAGGCTGCGGGTTAATATCAAAGGGGATTTTGGCCAGCAATTGGATTGGCACTTGCAGCTTGGCTCGACCCAAGATGCCTTAGTCGAATTAGTAAATCAAGGCCAAGGAAAGCATGGTCAGGTGCTATTAGCTCGTGAGCAAAGTGGCGGTCGCGGTCGGCGAGGACGTTACTGGGTATCAGCACCAGGGGGAATCTGGTTTTCTTTGTTGATAATAACAGAAATACCTATTTATGAATTATCGCGGCTAGCATTATTGTTTTCATTAGCAGTTGTTAAGGCGATTAAGCCCTGGTGCTCTGAGGTTAAAATTAAATGGCCTAATGATATTATGATCCATGATTGTAAATTGGGCGGGCTTTTGCTCAATCTGCAAGGGGAAACTAATGATCGCTGTAATTTAGTGGTCGGGGTGGGCATTAATGTGAATGGTGCTCCCCCAAACTTGTTACCTGATCATAAACAACCGGCCATCAGTCTGCAGCAGTGGCGGGGTGAATTTATTCTGATTGACGATTTATTTGTAGCAATTTTACAGGCAATGGAGTCATTATATTGCAGTTATGGCCAGGGCAAATGGGATAATATCATTGCAGAATACCGAACCCATTGCACCCATCTTGGAAAAATTATAACTGTGCATCAGGGAGATCAGTTGATAACCGGGGTTAACACCGCCATTACTCAGGATGGTAGTTTACAGTTAATGGTGGATGACCATATTATCACCCTACATAGTGGGGATATTATTTAATTTAGAGCACCTATCCAATGGGGAGGACAGGTTTTTGTTTTTAAAGAGCCTTGATATTAGGGGATTTAAATCATTCGCTGAAGCTACTCATATTGAATTCACTACCGGACTCAATCTAATTGTGGGACCCAATGGGTGCGGAAAAAGCAATTTAGTCGATGCTATCCGTTGGGTTCTCGGTGAACAGAATGTGCGGAATTTGAGAGGCCAGAAACTCGAAGATGTTATTTTTGCCGGAACTGACCAAAAGCGAGCACTCTCAATGGCTAGTGTCAGTCTAACTTTGGACAACACTGATCAAATGCTACCCTCTCCCTATACTGAAATTATGGTTAATCGCCGGGTATATCGTTCAGAACAAAGTGAATTCTACCTCAATCAGCAACCAGTGAGGCTAAAGGATATTAATCAGCTTTTTTATGGGACGGGAATAGGACGTAAGGGTTATGCCATTATTGGTCAGGGCGAAATTGAGAATCTGCTGTCAGCTCGCCCTTATGATATCCGCTTAGTTCTTGAGGAAGCTTCGGGGTTGATCCGTTATCGCTATCAAAAGGAAGAAGCCCAAGAACGTCTGCGAGCTACGGATCGTGATTTGCAGCGTCTACAAGATATTACCGGGGAATTGGCCAACCGCTTACAGGAGTTAAAGCTGAAGGCTGAAAAAGCCAGCCTTTATCTTGCCGTTAGTTCCGAACAACAAGCATTGCGTACAGTTTTGCTGAAATCAGAGTGGGGGAGCCTAAAGAGAGATATTGATCAACTGAAGACCACACTGGCAGGCCACCTGGTAACAGCTGAAAACTGTACCCAAGAGGTTACGGGATTGGAAACGGAACACAATCGGCTATTTACTGATCACCAAAACCTACAACAACAACTGGATGAGGTTAAGAATCAACGTTATGAAACGGCTAATCATTTAAACCAGTTAGCTGCTCAGCGTACTAATATTATGGATCGGATCGCCACCGGGTTACTTCGTAGCCAAGAGTTAACGGAAGAGTCGGCTCAAATTGCCCAAAGGGTTTTAGCCCTACGAGCGGAAATGGTAGCCGGTAGCCAAAAGCTTAAAGAAGAAAACGAGATTTTGCTGACTGAAAAACAAAGATTGCAGCGAGCCCTTCAAGAATGGCAACAAATTGTTACTTCTCAAAAAGAAAAAGGGGAGCATCTTGAACAACTGCGTCGCGGTCTAATCAATAAGGCTCAAATTGCTGCCGGGCTGCGTAATCAAATCAAGCAGGCGAGTGATGAGATTAACCAGTTCACTAATCGCTCACAGCAATTCGAGTTGGAAATTGAACAACGCGAATTGTTTATAAATACTGCTGAGGAACAATTAGCCCGAGTTAATAAAACTAGACAACAGGGACAAGAGGAGTTAATTCAGGTAGCTGACGGGTATGACCGGGTTCAAGAACAATTAGGGGGAATAACCTTACAGCGTGAGCAGTTGGAAAAACAACTTAGTAACTATCGACAGTTGATCGTACAAGCTCAGCATGAATTACAGTCATTACAAACCATTGAGAATAATTACACTGGGTATTCTGAAACCGTTAAAAAGTTATTAATGCTACATAAAAAACAGCGAGATTTTATGCCGGGGCTTCTCGGGGTAGTCGGTGAGTTAATGGAGGTGCCTACCGGATT
>JBLNAS010000147.1:0-6255 GCA_050259475.1 Methylocystaceae bacterium | reverse complement strand
CGAGGAAGCCTTGAGCGCTGCTCGGCAAGCAGTTTTGGACTTAATGACTAAATGTGGTATCAAACCCCACTTTACTAATCAACTGGATAGCCAGGCCAGTGAAATGATGTTCTGGGCAGTCAAGACTGACCCTACGGGTCTCATCTATCCTATTCCTGACCCCATCATTCGCCAGGTACTAACTGGCTGCTTCCCCACCACTTAATATCCAGCACAAAAAGTGAGAAAAAGGGGTCTGACCCCTTTTTCTCACTTTTTCTTATTCATATCTGTTGCTAGGCGTTTAGTTCAGCAGTTGGTCCATTCCTTCACTGAGTGCGCCCTGTATGATGCCCTCAATATCATTGATAATAACCACCAGACCCATTTCACTAGTAAAAAAGGCTGCCACAGCAGGCCTTTGGATCGCTAGCGAGTGCGCTACTTCTAGCGCTTTCAGTTTATCCGGGGGAACTTCAGCTCCTAGTAAGGCTGCTTGCTGTAACTCAACTTGCTTGGTACGTATATCCTTGACCATGTTAAAACCCTGTTCATCAAGCTTTAGCTGCTGTAGAGCGGTTAGATAAGCTTGGTATTCCTCCGTTTTTTTTAATTCCCGCGCTAATTCATGCGCTTTATCATAGATATTGATCATTTGCCCTTCCCCCTCTTGCTTATTAAAATGAGAAAAACGTATAACTCATTTGGACTGTTACCTACTTTTTGGCGATGATGAAATCGATTTCCACAGCCGCACCTAGTGGTAAGCTGGCCACCCCGACCGCAACCCGGCTATGACGCCCCTTTTCCCCAAATAGTTCAAGGAGTAATTCTGAGGCGCCATTGATGACCTGAGGTATCTGGTTAAACCCGGCAGCAGTTTGTACATAGCCGTTAAGCCGAACCACCTGGTTTACTTCATCCAGTGAACCAATCAAGCTTTTAACTACCGCTAAGCCATTCAGCAAGCAGTAACGTGCCGCAGCTTGTCCCTCCTCAATAGTAAGCTCCTGCCCTACCTTGCCAGCATAGAGTAATTCCCCATTCTGGGTCGGCAATTGACCGGAGACAAAGACTAGATTACCACTAATAATTCCGGGCACATAGGCTGCCACTGGCTGGGGCGGTACTGGTAATGATAGCCCTAGTTCCTTTAATCTTGCTTCTAAGTTCATTATTAATTCCTCACCTACCTGATTACTCCCTGGACTACCGCCATAATAAATACTATATACAGAAAACCAGCCGCAATCAGCATGGGGGCTGATATCTTCTTGCGATAGCTAATGATGGCATAGAGAAAACCCGCGGCTATTATGGTAATAATTCCGCTGACCAGGCCACCGGTATTAAGCTGCCAGGGGGTAAAAGCCAGACCAAAAGCTGTAATCAATGAACCTTGAAAGACCATCGCCCCAGTAATGTTTCCCAAAGCCATGGTATCCTTACCCTGGCCTACCCAAATGATACTATTAAACTTTTCGGGCAATTCTGTAGCAATTGGGGCAATTATTAATGCTAATACGAAAGCTGGAATCCCGTACTGTCCCGCTAGATTTCCAACCGAACCGACAAATTGCTTAGCGCCAGCCACAATAAGTACTAAAGCTATAATTACTTGCACAATTACCGCTATCATATGGGGGGTAACCTTCTTGGGAGTAATATACAAGGGACGACAATCCTCATCAGAACATGCCTCACCTTGATGGTTCAAGGTTTCCCAAGCATAAACAAAATAACCTATCACCAAAAAAACCGCTAAGAGAATACGCCATTTCATTAAGGCAGGCGGAGCTAAAAATATTCCCGCAAAAATCGCCGAAGTATAGAAGATTAAGAAATAGGATAGATCTCTTTTCATAACCATCGGATCAGCACTAACCTCAATCCCATTTTTGCGTTTCTTAGCAAAGGCTAATACCCCGACCCCGGTTACTAACATGGCTAAGGTCGATAACATTAGGGGTGCGCCAAGTATGGCTCCAATGCCAATTTCATGACCAGCAGAATGATTACCACCCATAAATATGGCAATGATGGGTATCATGGTTTCCGGCAGGGCAGTTCCTACCGCTGCCAGCAAGCTCCCCACCGCCCCATGGGAAAGATTGAGCTTAATCCCCAACCATTCAATGCCATTGGTGAAGATTTCAGCACCGGCTAAAATAACCGCCAAACTAATTAATAAAAAAATAATGTCGTTCATAATATCACTACCTCTTTTATCAAGCTATTTTATCTTCTTCCTAAATCATGCTTATGATTATATCTCGACCAGATGCATTTGACGCCGAGTAAAACCAGCTACCTTACGATAACCCGCCTGCCGAACCAGTTGCTGGGAGCGGTCAAGTTCCCACCCTACCTGATCCGGGTGATGGGCATCAGAACCTAATGTCACTGGTATATTAGCCGCAAACAACATAGGAAGTAATGCGGGCTCTGGGTAAACCTCACCAACAGGTTTGCGTAGACCACCGCTATTAATTTCCACTGCCATGCCCGATTGGCGTAAAGCACCCAGTAATGGTTGCAAGTAATAACTAACGCGTCTACTGGGCCGATGTCCCCAAACCTTGATCAGATCCAAATGCCCCACAATATCAAATGCGTGACTACTAATCATCGACCCCACAGTAGTAAAATATTGCTCATAAAGTTCATCGATCGGATACCATGCAAAGCGTTCCTTAAAATCTGGGTGATCAAAATTCCACTCCCCCAGATAGTGGACGGAACCAATGGTATAGTCCAAAGTACCCTGCTGCAAAAATTGTTCGATTTCAGGCTTATCTCTATGCTGGTATTCCGTTTCTAGACCAACCTTGATCTGTATGGACGAAAACTCAGATCCCAGGGAGCGGATTACATCGGGTTTTACTAACTCCCAGTATTCATCATGTTCGCTAAAACCGATTTCTCGAACCCCCAGCATGGTAGCCCGCAATAAGTATTCCCGATACCACTCCAGGTCGGGTTGGTATTCGCCATGAGATAACGCATGAATATGATAGTCAATCAGCATATTTTTCCTCCCCAGTTCAAATCCATTTAATCACTACCAGGTACCAGGTACAAGTAATGCTGATTTCACATGCCTTCCAGTTTATAATAGCATCACAACTCCCCCCTCAGCCTACATCCGTGAGGAGGAAAAATAGTTCGTTATTATGCTCAGTACCCGTTCAATGTCATACGTTTGTGCGGGTATCAGTTTCCCCACCGATAATGATAGCAATAATCCGGTCAGCCGGGCAAAAAAATATCTCAACCACTGGCGCGAACCAAAAGACCTGATCATGGACTACTGGGGACTTTAAAATCAATACTTAGGCTATGAATTTGCCAGTAAGCTCAGTTGCTTAAGAAAAGCCGCCTGAAAGCCAGGCTGATTGGCCAGTTCAATTACCTGCACCTGGGAGGCTACCACCTCTACTTGTTGGCGAAATTCCGAATTAATGGCCGCCAATGCCGCCCCCTGCAGCGCAGTATTTCCCGCTGCCACAATCGATACTCCCGGTAATGTTGGCAACATCCCCAGCAACCTTAAGGCATTAACCGATAGATTACTACCCAGGGCACCCGCCAAATATATGGTCTGCCATTTATGTCCCGGCATTTGGCTAATTAAGGTATCAATAGCCACTCGCACCGCCGCTTTAGCCAATTGAAACTGCCGTATATCCTCCTGAGTAATTACTACTGAATAAGCCTGATCCTCGTAAAGTACTACCTCAAGACCTTGTCGTCCCCGGCGGATTTTGAGTGGCACGGAAGCACTTTCGTTAATCATGCCATTAAAATCTATTACTTCTTTCTCCCTCAATAAAGCGATAACCTGCACTAGGCCAGTTCCGCATATCCCGCGAGGAGTTTCGCGGTTTATCACTCGTAATTCTATACTTTCCTCTAACCAGTTAGCATCCGTAATCGCCCCCGGTTGTGCTCGCATACCCTGATAAATACAAGCTCCCTCCAAGGCTGGACCAGCAGCGGCTGAGACCGCTACCCATTGCCCTCCCGCCCGGGCAACTACTTCGGCATTAGTTCCTAAATCAACTAACAGAAAATTATCCTTGGGCCATAAACTCATTGCGCCCACTAATGCATCAGAGCCGACATACAAACCAGCTGCTGGTGGCAGATATACCGAGGTATGACCCATCGATGTTAAACCAAGGTCTTCAGCAGTTTGCCAGATTGCCCCCGTAATTGCACCCTGATAAGGATAGGTCGCCAATCCCTTAATATCAGCTCCCTCCAACAGATGCACCATGGCAGGGTTACCCACCACACAAATCAAATCAATCCCGGTAAGGTTTAACCGATCAAGTAAACGGTTGAGAGTGTTAATTACAATTTGCCTTAAAAGCAAACGGTTTTCATCACTTTTTAGGGCAAAACTAAGCCGGGTTAGCACATCACTGCCATAAATAATTTGCGGGTTATCAGCCTGCAATTGTTCGATTATTTGCCCCTGGCTATCAACCAGTCCGACCGCGATAGTAGTACTACCGAGATCCACGGCTAGATACTTAACCGCTAAGCTCTCTGCCACCTGAGTATTTTCTTCCTGGCTATTGCTGGCAGGTAGATAGACCTTACAGTCCCCGATAATTTGGACATAACAAGCCAATCGCCAGCCAGCAGCAATTTCATTAGTACTTAGTACACCCTTTTCTGCTGGTGATAATTCAGAAACCAGGCCTTCAACCTTTACTCGGCATTTACCACAGGTTCCTGTTCCTCCACATTCACCAGGTATCAGAACCTCAGTTGTCCGTAGCCCATCCAGTAACGTAGCCCCTTGGTCAGTACGCAAGTTAATTTCAGTTTTTTCCTGGTTAATTTGCACCAAAGGCATAGCATATCCCAAACCTTTTACAAAAATCTTTAAACCATTTACTGCATTATCCATTATTTAATCACTGACCGCAATTTACCCGAAAAAAATTAAGGCGGGCTCTACAGCCCGCCTTCTCATACTGGGGTTTATACTTCCTTACTTTGTGGCCCTTCGGCCATTAGGGCGTAAGTAAATAGGAAAACCAATAGAAGTGCAATTGCTAATGTAACGGCCATACCAGAGTTACCAAGCACTACGTGTCCCTCAATCGTCTTACCAACCTCAAACGTCTCAAGACCGCCAGTTTTGGCATACATAACATTACATACCACTAATCCTAAACCAGTCAACCAAAAAGCAGCTTTCTTAAAGCCGGCTGATACCTGCTGTTTACTGGCCCAACCGCTAAACTTAATAAAGATAACGATACCCAGAACCACCAATACCACTTGTACTAAGGGGTTAAATAACCAATCCACGAAAACTTCACCTCCCTGTTTCTTTCTCTCGGCATAAGCCCCAGGGTTTATAATATAGAGTATATCGCATCCGAGGCCGATAATATGCACTTTATATAACTTTTGCTTAGTATTTCTCTATCGGAATCCTTTTTCCTGCCTTTAGCACATAATTTTACCCAAACTACATTTTATTACAATTTTCCTTATTGCTAACTTGCATTTTATTCCAGTTGCTTTGCGTAGTCTGGTCAAATATAATAGATAGACTGAGTAAACTGAATAGTCGCAAGGCCTAACCGCCTTGAGGAAAGTCGGAGCTCCGCAGGGCAGAATGCTGGGTAACGCCCAGTGGGGGTGACCCCAAGGATAGTGCCACAGAAAGAAACCGCCAGCTCTTTGGAGCAGGTAAGGGTGGAAAGGTGAGGTAAGAGCTCACCAGCGGTCAGGTGACTGGCCGGCTCGGTAAACCCCATTCGGAGCAAGACCAAATAGAGGAACTATGGAGTTGCCCGCTCCGTTCCCGGGTAAGGTCGCTTGAGGAGTAGGGTGACCTGCTCCCTAGATAGATGACTATTCTAGACAGAACTCCGCTTACAGGTTTACTCAGAACTTGATATCATGAACAAGGCCGCCTGCACGAGGGCGGCCTTGTTGCATATACGGGGACATTCCTCACGCCGTTTTTTTGCGAAGTATAGCGAAGCAAAAAGCGAAAAGCGGGAGGTGTGTCCCCCTTACATTTGTAAGGAGAAAAAAGTTATATCCACCGGATTATGCATCGCCCAGGAATTCCGCCGTTTTTGCGAAGCAGCTCGGAGCAAAAGCGAAAAGCGGGAGGTGCGCTGTGAGCGTAGCGAGGAAGTACTCTTGGGGTATGTCCCCCTAACTACACGGGGACATTCCTTACACCGTTTTTGCGGAGCATAGCGCAGCAAAAGCGATATAGTGGAAGGTGTGTCCCCCTAA
>JBLNAS010000146.1:0-5231 GCA_050259475.1 Methylocystaceae bacterium | reverse complement strand
CCTATGTAGTCAATGTAATAAAGAAGCCATAGTGGTAACCAACCGCTTAGAAAGGGCATATGAAGACACAACTAACCGGTTTCAACTTGTGGAGAAGGTTATTGAACGTTTACACCTTGATCGTTATCTATCCATCTATGTAATATCCGCCAATTTGTGCAATACACCACAATGGCGTGAACAATTGGCTGCTAGGGTATGCCCGATTTGTGAAGAAAATCCTGCAACTCATGACAGCCGTTACTGCCCTTTTTGTCAGGCCTTTCTTAAAGCTGAATGTACAAAAGCGATCTCGGAATTAATTCCTCGATGTTCACCGAAGGCTATTTGTAAAGTTGAAATGATTACCTCGGTGCAATGGCGTTCACTCGCTTAGCCGTTACTCGGATAAACTTTTATGTCTAACGGAATAGTTTCAAGGAAAAACCCGGTAAGGTCAGAGTTAGGGCTGAACAATTACCGGGAATTACTTTGCCTAAATAATCGTCAGCCAGCCATAAACCCAGCGGTGGTTTAATAGTATTTACGGCTAGCCATAGTATCTTGAACATGCATCAGAGTCTCACCAAAGCGTTGAAAATGCACAATTTCTCGTGCCCGCAGCCACCGTAAGGTTTCGGTCACTCCAGGGTCATCGGACAGGTTGATCAAATACTCATAAGTGGATCTGGCCTTTTGTTCAGCCGCCATGTCTTCGTGTAAATCAGTTATCGGGTCTCCTTTGGACTGGATATAAGTGGCTGTCCAGGGGTTGCCGTCACCATTGACGAAATAAATTGCTTTATCATGATCAGCGTAATAACCCTCCATACCAGCATCTTTGATTTGCTGAATAGTAGCATCCTTGGTCAGGTTATAGACCAGGGAAGCTATTATTTCCATATGCGCCAATTCTTCGGTACCAATATCAGTGAGTATTGCTTTACCCCGGGCGGTGGGCATAGAGTATCGCTGGGTCAGGTATCGCAAGGAAGCACCCAGCTCGCCATCTGGTCCGCCATATTGGGTAATAACCACTTTGGCCAGACGCGGATTAGTCTTGACTACTTTGGCAGGGTACTCGAGTTTTTTCTCGTAAATCCACACTCTTGATTATCCTCCTTAATTCACAAATCGCTTTAAGCAAAATTAATCTCCCAGGGCCAGGGATCATCAATCCATTCAAAAGTACTATTGGTTACGTAAGGACTCATGGCGGTCAATGGTCCAAACTCCTTTTCATAGCGAGTTCGTACTGCAGCTGATTGTTTTAAGGCCGCATTATAGTCGTTCATGGCTTGGCGGTCATCGGGATGAGTGTCAAGAAAGAGATTAAGCTCCACCAAGGTAAAATCCCAGGCCATTACTTCTTCGAGTAGCGTTTTTTGATCATTTGCCAAAGGTTAGACCCCCTTTAAAGGTTCTAGTAACTTCAGTTTCCCGCTTTTTGTTAGGGGAGTAAGGCATGTAGAGATCTGAAAAAATTGTCCCTTTAGTCAAACCTTCCTGGGGGCTCATGGGTTTGCTATAGGGCTGGATACGCACATAGGCTCTGGCTAACTGCATATCATTTGATTTCAAGATGTTACCTCCCATTAATAATGTTGATTTATAGTATAGAATTGTTGATAAAATGGTCCCCCCGAGGAATAAGGAAAACGGCAAAAATCCGAGAAAAGGCATTAGGAAAATGATGGGAAAAGAAAAAACTCCCTGCCGTAAGCAGGGAGTCGAAAATAAAAAATAAGTAAAATTCTATAAGCGATTGGAACGCCGCCAGATTTTCATTTCTTCAGCTTCCTTGACTAGTTGATCCTGGAAATCAGGGTGGGCAATTGCAATCAGGCGTTCTGCTCGTTTCCAGGTATTTTGGGCTTTAAGTTCGGCTTTACCGTATTCGGTTACAATATATTCAACACTAGCGCGCGGGGTGGTTACGATGCTGCCTGGTTTAAGGGTAGGAACGATGCGAGAATGTACTACTCCCTGGTGGTCAGTATAGGTACTGGTCAAACAAAGAAAGCTTTTGCCACCAGGTGAGACTGCGGCTCCTTCGACAAAATCTAATTGACCGCCGGATCCAGATATCTGTCTGATGCCAGAACTTTCAGCACAAACCTGAGAGAACAGGTCAACCTCTAAGCAGTTATTGATGGACACCACATTAGGGTTCATGCCGATGATTCGCGGATTGTTAGTGTAAGAACAGGGGTGACTAGCTAGAAAGGGATTATTTTCGATAAATTCGTAAGTTTCTTTACTACCCAGACAGAAAGTGAATACCGCCTTGCCCCGGTCAGTTATCTTATAACGGTTGGTCACCAATCCACTTTCAAACATGTGCATCATGGAGTCACAAAACATTTCACTATGGATACCCAGATCTTTAAGATTACTCTCGCACAATAATTCCCCAAGTAGATTGGGTAGACTACCGACACCTAACTGCAAACAAGCCCCATCTGGGATTTCCTCTAACAACAAGTTGGCCATAGCATGATCAGTTACTGAAGCAGCTTTAGGCTTTGGCAGTTCAAATAATGGTGAATTACTGCCTTCAATGATGTTATTAACCATCGAAATATGGATGACATCCTCGGAACCACCAGGTACTCGAGGGATATTCTCATTGACTTCCACGATGATATGGTTTGCATTGATGCAGCCCTCATAGGAGTAGGTGTTGGCAATGCCAAAAGAAAAGAAACCATTCTTATCCATAGGGCTTACCTGTACCACCGCATAATATGGTGGATAGTAATGTCGAGCAAATATTACTCCGCCCTGAGAAAAGTGACAGGGAAGATAGAACATCCGATCGTTATCGTGAAGCTTGCGATCGATAGCGGTAAAGTAAAAACTGGTATGGTAAAAAGCTCCCATTGCAGGATCAATCATAGCGGTATCTGGTGGGGGGTAGGTGCCCCCAGCCATATAGATGGCTACGTCATTTAGCTCATTATGACGGGCAGCTAAGGCATGATCAAAATCAATAGGACGAGCTAAAAAGGGTCCGTAAAGGATATAATCGCCCGAATTAATTAACTGGGCTGCACCTTGAGCAGAGATCAATTTGTTGCGATATTGTTCCACATAATTTTTACTCATGTTATAGACCTCCTGCACCATTATTTGGTATAAACAATAACTTTCTACCATCATGATAACTAATTGCAAACATAAAGCAACAGATATAGCCAAAGTTCGACTAGGTGGAAAATTCAGTATTATAAAAGGGCCTGGAATTCTGGCCTTACGTCAATAAAACTGGGAATAAATATAATTAATGTTAAAAAAGATTCTGAAAAAAAGAGCTGCACTGGACGTGTACAGTTGAAGGTGGAAAATATGTGGTGAAGAGCGGAACTACTAATCAGCATCGCTCACCCTGATTTTCGAGATGATCTGGAAAGCAAGCCGGCGAGCAAGGTCTCATTCCACTTTTTTTGACCGTTGCTGGGCAACTAGTAATTCTACGATTCGGTTATAGCTAATGGTTCCTTGTTGCTGGTGGTTGGCCTTCAAGTAAATATCATTAATACGTTCAGAAATAGTACTTAGAGGTCCTTGGTAGTGAGACCAGAAGGCATGATTTTGCTGTAGATCTTGTTTTACATCTGCACTAAGTGAATTTATTACCTCGTTATAGGCTTGCGGGTTAATCTGATTTAAGCTGTCAGCAGCATAAATCCAGGCTAGTAAGGTACCAGAGTATTTGAACAGGGGATCAGGGTGATACTGGGAGGTTAAGTAAGCTAAGTAGTTTGCTTCATCTTCACGGGCAAAACCATGCAGATGAGCCATTTCATGTAAGGCTGCTGAAGGATAAAATGGCAAGGGGAGTTCTTGGTTGACATTCGGTTCAGCCGTAAAAGGCATATAATAGCCGCTTATGCCCGCCCAAGTCTGCATTCTAGATAACCTCAAGGGTTTGGGCAATCCCCATTCTCCGCCCAGTACCGGGTATTGGTCACTGGCTTTAGTGTAACCCCAAGCTGCTTTGGCTAATAATGACCGCCGGTCATGGGTTAGAGACCTAAGAGTAGTATCATCTATTTGGCTACGCCAACGGTTGACTTCAGCAGTCAGGTTTTGAGTGAGCTGAATAATTTCTGTTTCTTGCGGGGGAGCTAAATTTAGTTTAGCTATTTCACCCCAGGTTAACCGATAGTAATTCAAACCCCAGATCAAAAGAAAAGTTAGATAAAGCAGTCCGACCAGCGCCATGGTTTTTAGCCAGCGGTGATGGCTTATTGCCCGGGGATAAAAGAATAGGTGGCGGATAAGTAACCCGAGCATCAATATAATTAAGGCATAGAGTAGTATTTCCCCCAGGGCAAATGGAAGATAACTAACCAATTGGCTCGCCGGGCAAATTAGGAATGGATATAGGCTCTGTGCATACCAGCTTTCAACCTGGGCTGGACAGCGGGTCGCCACAATTACGAGTAATAGACTAAGTGCCCAGGGTGTGATTGCTAGTAACCAAAAGGGTTTGTTTGTCTCCACCACCAACACCTCGAAAAAACATTATAATATCTGAGATTTATATTATACCGAATTATTGACCTCTCATAAGAATCAGCTAACCCATGAATATATAGTTAAAGGCTAATTATAACTATTTTCGAAGACCAGTTAAATTTTCCTTGTCCGGTAAGCCCGATAGAATTTGATTTTGCTAACCCGAGAGGTAATACAGGCCATTTCCAATGGCTGTAGATGCCAGTTCTCGGCGGGATCAAAGCCGTTACCATGAGTGAACGGTTTAGCCAAACCAAAGCGAGCTAATTCGTACTGACAAGGCAAAGCCACATTATCTAGCTTTCTCACCCACAATGAGGATATATCAACCGCCCCCCCGAATTCATGCCAACTGGTTCCTGGTTTTAAGGCTCTTTTACCTTTATATAGCTTAAATAAACCAAGCTGTTCTCGATAGGTGCGAAAGCCGCTAACTATCACAATCTTTTTCTTTCTGCTCCGAGCCAAGGCAGCTAAACGAGCAGCAAAGACTGGATCAATACCTTTTTGCCATGAGTGGATAAACACTAACCACTGATCTGGGTTAGCTTGGGGGTAGGCTCTATTATTTAATCGACTTCTCATTAGATACCTCATCAAAACCGCTCCATTAAAATATAGTTATTAAATAACTATGTCATCACTAATCTATTGGCGACCAATACCATCATAATTACTAGCGGTAGAGGATCTTATTATAATCATGAGGCAACTTTAACATTGCTAGC
>JBLNAS010000145.1:0-4073 GCA_050259475.1 Methylocystaceae bacterium | reverse complement strand
CCATGCGCGTGCTTCCAGGTTTTGTTCCTCGGCTCCCTCAATCTCGACAAAGTCAGGAGATAGACCGGCTTCGACCGGGCGCTCGCGCAGCAAAGTCGCACAAAATGAGTGAATGGTACCGATAAAGCAACTATTCAAATCGGACAGCGCTATCTTAAGCCGGGCTTGAGCCTCTCCGGTTTGTACTCGCGTCGCCGTCTCTAATTCAATCTGCAGTCTTTCCCGAAGTTCACCAGCCGCTTTTCGGGTAAAGGTAACTACCGCAATTTCAGTCAGCTTGGCCTGTCCACTGGTAACCAAAGCGACTACCCGCGCTACCAGACTGCTGGTTTTACCTGAACCGGCACCAGCCTCAACAAATAAACTGGTAGTGAGCTGCTCCCGAATTTGGCACCGTGCCTCTTGATCTCGTATCCGAGCATTAATCATATGCCTGCAGCTCCTTCCAAACCTGAAGTAAAGCTCCCTGGTCAGCCGCTAGCTTTTGCGCTGAACGCTGGTATCCTAAAGGATAACGACAGACCACTTGATAGTCACAGAAAAAACACTCTTCATTATTATGACGGCAAATAAAGCTGCCTTGAGCAATAAGATCCAATAAGCTGGTTAGTGCCTTGATCGCCCCGGGCGTCGCTTCCTGGTGCCGAGCAATAAAATTACCCTCACCCCGCTGAGTCGGAAAAAGATAGCCCGCCATCTCTACCTGAGCACCAGTATCTAACCCCTCATCCAAAATCGTCTGCGCGGCTAGAGTATAGATCAAAGGTTGCCATTGGCGGCCTTGTTTTAGATTGGATTGCTCAGAATAGTGACTGTGACCACCAGTTTTATAATCCCAGACCCGATACCCACCGCCGTTACAAGGCCGATCTAGGCGATCAATGCGACCTCGAAACTTGATAAAACGGCCATCAGGAAGCTTAAGCTTCAGAGGTGCTATCAGTCCCGTCCCGGCCGTCTTTACTTCCTGATCACCCAAGCCAAAGGGAACTTCAAAATATGCCGGTTCATACTCACCCCGATTATTGTAATATAGCCGCTGGAACACCTCGAGCCCGGTGATGATTTCCTGCTTAGTGGCTTCAAATACTAGCTCATTCGGCACTGGTACCCTTATTCGCCAAGCCGCAATCGTCGCCAAGGCTGTAGTTACTAGAACATCGGTTGTGGCTTCAGAAGGGGTAAGCTGCTGGCGGCCAAAGTTACAATAGATATCATGGAGCAGCGATCCCATCTGGAGTGGGTCAAGCCAGGTTCCATTATCAAGTGCCAAATCAGGTGGTGGTTCTATCCCCAGGACAAAACGCAGGAAATAAGCAAAGGGGCATCTACCAACCGCCTCCAGTGAACTGGGGGAGATGGCTCGATTCTGCTCCCGATAATCCAAACGCTTAGTGTCATCAGCTATCAGACCATCGTAGACAGTAAAAGCATTACTGGCGCGGTATAACTCCGCTTGTATTCCCTGGCTTAATCCAGGATAACAAGCTTTAAAATCCAGCGGCCAGTCATCATTACCACCACTGGTTCGCAGTAACTGGCTCCACCATTCTCCATCCCTCAGACTCTGATCCTCAGCCAGGGGTAAATAATTAGCTGGCAGGGGCATCGCTGATAATAATTCGGTGTAGTCTGCCTCTGGATGGCCGGAGACCAAACGAAATACCTGTAATAGAAGGCTGCATGGGAGTAAGGGCTGGAATCTTGCGGGATCATAACTGGAGTAAAGCAGGGTTAATTTACCGCGGCGGGTAGCTAAAAAACGTGTTAATCGATATAGGTTATTATTGGCCTCTTGAGCCTTTAAGGTTAAGTGGCCTAACTTTAAACGTTCCTCATCGAGTAATATTGGATCTTGGTGTCCTGAGCCAGGAAAAACATTAGCATCCAAGCCCACAACAAAGGTATTCTCTCGATCACACCATTCCCCTTCCCGATAATGGCAGACATGTAAGTAGCCCGGCTGTGGTCCACTAACCGCTACGGATTGCTTTCCTATGGTCTGCCGTAACCAGCATAACCCTCGATTCAAGGTTACCGGTGCCGCAAAATAATCCTGATACTTTACCAGCATTTGAGATAGAACTTCCAATGCCTCATGGTCCGTAGCCTTGTCCTGCCAGGCAAAGTGCTGCAAACAATTAGCTAGACCCCGACACAAAACCGCGAAATCAACCGCATTTGTATCCATCGCCGACCCTAATTGGGTAAAAAGGTTATCACAAAACTCTATCAGCCCCTGCAGATCAGCCAAATCTTCCCCCGCCTGGTTATTAGTTTCCGCCTTGGCTTGTAAAACTGTTTGCCAGTGCAAAAGAGCTGGAAGATACTGTTCTAGGCCGCGGCCTACTCCAACTTCCAACCAAATCCGGCCATAATTCGTGGCAAATTCCTGATTCAGATAGCCATCCATTAACAGCCGTTGAAAGACTGCGGCCGAGTAATCCTGCTCTATCCATTCCAGAATTAACAACAGTAAACGCCCGGGCGCAGTTTGATCGATCATTATTCCCTCGGCAAAAGTGGCTGGCATCCCCAAGCTAGCCAGCAAGGTTTGCGACAAACGTGCATACCCCGCTGTAT
Organism: Methylocystaceae bacterium; assembly: GCA_050259475.1. GTDB lineage: Bacteria > Bacillota > Syntrophomonadia > Syntrophomonadales > JBLNAA01 > JBLNAA01. The sequence goes on along the minus strand of JBLNAS010000145.1, from coordinate 1,490 downwards.
CCGTATATGCTAAGAGAACCGTATCAAGAGGTATCCCGGTGGTATGTATTTTTCGCAGCACCGAACGTACTTCATTGCTACTGCCATAGGCTGGTATGATTTCTACCGCCAGCTCGTTTACGCTAGCAGCTTCGGTAAAGAGATACTCTATCCCATTACCTTTCGCCGCCTCTGGACTAACCTTCAATTGGGACGGAGGCCGCATACCTACTACCTTGACTTGCGGCAAATAGATGCGTGAGTCACCTGGAATCGCTTGCAACAATTCTTGAGCTAATTCCGGTAATTCTAACTGGTTTGGAATGAGCAGCAACCGCTGCGGCCAGGACTTAATATTTTGGGGTATCTGCTCTATCGCTCGCCGGTACAGCCCGGCCTGATCGACGGCCTGACTGGTTTCCATTCCCTGTTCATAAGCCTGGAGTATCAAAGCTAACTCCCGCCCTTTATCCTTCACTCCTAACGGTAAACCAGCTAGTTCTGTACTCACAATACCACTAAGGCGCAATTCATTAAGGGTACGGTGCATCCACGGTTCCAGTACTCCCAATTGATATAGCTCAAGGAAATAGTCCAATTCCTGACGGGCATGAACTTCGGCCAGAACCTTACCAACTAACTGCATCTGTTCTATCTCATCAATCACCCGCAGACTTTGCTGCCGGAGTTCAACTTCCGCTTCCCTATAGGCTAGTTCAGTTATGGTAATCGGTCGCAGATTGAGCCAGGTCCCCGCCCGCCTGGCCAACATCTCTAACAACATATACCCCTGGGACCGAGAATTAGTGAGTAGCAGCTTTTCTTGCCAACGGTATTTTATACAAACCTCTTCTAACCGGTTAAGTAGCTGGTTCAATTGCTTCACCTCTCCCAAAGCGACTTCTCATCCTATTATGACATTAAGCCTAAACGCAAAAAAGGCCGTTCCGCACGAACGGCCTTAACCAGAGTATTAAGTTACCTTACCCTAAGCGAACGATCTGACCGCCAAGTAATTCAGCGGTTGCTGGATCACAGGTTACATATATCACCTGGTTATTTCTCGCCCACTTCTTGATCATCGTCGCTGCCCGAGCCCGACGCTCCGGGTCAAGATCCACTAAACAATCATCGAGCACCACCATGCCGCCGCCATCGGGAAACAATTTATCAAGCAAAGCAAAACGGAAGGCGAGGGCAACCGAGTCCAGGGTGCCTGCCGACAGCAAGTTGAGAGGCATGCTATATTCGTCTTGATGCTGCAAACTGAATTCCAAGAAACCGGTTTCTCCGACCACCCCATAACGTCCGCCGGTTAGCTCAGCTACTTGACGGGCAAAACTTTCCATTAACGGTTTTTCAGCCTGGTGCTTAACTTCCTGTTCGGCGATGACGAATGCCGATTTAACCCGCAGTAAAACCCGTGCTTGGGCAATTAACCTTTGGTGTAGTTGATCAAGATCGTCATACTGACGCCGTAGATCTTCATAGCCTTCGGCACCCAAGCTTGC